>CADBRO010000254.1 GCA_902797075.1 uncultured Lachnospiraceae bacterium | reverse complement strand
GGACATCATGATGGATGGAAATGATCTGCACCTAAAGACGCAGGTCTGCACGGAGTTTGTGGAGCGCGACAGCGTGCGCGCGATTACTGCTTAATATTGAATAATATGGGGGATAATTATCTATGCTTAAGACGAAGCTGGCAAATCCGGAAATTATGGCAGCGCTTGCGATGTGCGGGCACGGAAGCAAGATTCTTATTACAGACGCGAACTATCCGCTGGAGCAGAAGACCGGAAATTGTAAGAAACTTTATGTTGGAGTTATGCCGGGTCTTCCGACTGCGACGGACGTGCTGAAAGCGATTCATTCGGTAGTGGAAATCGAAAGGGCTGAAGTGATGGCGCCGTCCGACGGATCGGTACCGGAAGTATTCGCGGAATTTGAGGAGGAACTGGGACTGCCTCTTGAGAAGGCTGAGCGCTATCAGTATTACGATATGTGCGCGTCGCCGGACGTCTATCTGGCAATTCAGACGGGCGAACAGAGGACATTTTCAAATATTCTCGTTACAGTGGGGTGCGCGTGGCAATGAAAGTACTGAATTTCGGTTCTCTCAACGTGGATTATGTGTATCAGGTTCACCATATGGTCCGGGCGGGCGAAACGCTGCTTTCCGGACAGATGAACGTATTCCCGGGCGGCAAAGGACTGAACCAGTCGATCGCGCTCGCGAAGGCGGGACTACCCGTCTATCACGCGGGAATCATCGGTGACGACGGCCAGATCCTTCTTGATACCTGCGTGGAGTACGGAGTTCATACGGATTACATCCGGAAGACGGAAGGAAAGGGCGGCCACACGATCATTCAGGTGGATGAGAGCGGGCAGAACTGCATCCTTCTTTACGGCGGGACAAATCAGATGCAGACGAAGGAGTTTGCGGACGAGGTGCTCTCCGCCTTCGGAAAAGGCGATTACCTCGTGCTTCAAAATGAAATCAACCTGCTGGACTACATCATCGACAGCGCGTATGCGCGCGGGATGAAGATCATACTCAATCCGTCGCCGATGGATGAACGGCTGAAGAGCTGCGATCTCTGCAAGGTATATCTCTTTATGCTGAACGAGATCGAAGGAGAGCAGCTGACCGGCTCTTCGGATCCGGATGAGATACTTGAAAAGCTCCATGAGCTGTATCCGGAAGCGAAGATCGTGCTTACGCTCGGGAGCCGCGGAGCCTGCTACTACGACGGGTCGGAGAAGGCGTTCCAGGACATTTTCAAGGTGACGGCGGTCGATACCACCGCGGCCGGGGATACATTTACCGGATTTTTCGTTGCCGGAATGCTTGCGGAGAAGCCGGTTTCAGAATGCCTCCGCCAGGCTGCGCTTGCGTCGTCCATCGCCGTGTCGAGAGCGGGAGCCGCTCCTTCGATTCCCTCGATGGAAGAGGTGGAGAAAGCGCTTCGCTGATAAAATCATATTGTAGTCTTTGTGAAGGAGCTGCGCATTAACGCGCAGCTCCTTTTTTGGTGCTTCGGTATTGACTGGCCAATATGTTTTCACAGTTGCAAAATGGCTGAGAAAGCTTGCGCTGTGCCTTTGTTAGGCTAAGCCTCCCGGTATGCAAAAGGCAAAATTCACTAAGACTATTTTTATCTCTGCCGCCCGGTAATAACCGGAGCGGCACAGGCCATTTTTTGTATCCGTTCTTTTTGCATCAGCGCCGGTTTCGTGCAGTGTGCAGATATTGGATGTCTGAACCGGATTTATTTATACGGAACCTCTCACGACTAGGTTCGCCGTCATCTCGATTTTGATCGGAAAGAGCGAATTGTCCCGGATCAGCGTCAGGAGCCGCTTTACGGCGGCGGCCCCGAAATGGTATTTCGGTACGTGCATCGTCGTAAGCGGCGGATCTGTCGATGCGCTCATCCCGAGATCGTCGAAGCCGATGACCGCGACATCCTCCGGAATCCGAAGCCCGAACCCGCGTATGGCCTGCATTGCGCCGATTGCGATGAGATCGTTGTCGGCGAAGTAACAGGGCAGCGGCGTTACGCCGCTTTTAAGGAGGGCTGTCATATCGGCGTAGGCTCCCTCGATGGACGGAAGAAGATCGTGTACGACAGCGGAGTTCACCGACATGCCGTTGTAAACAAGAGCATGTTCATATCCGGTCTGCCTCTCCGTGAAATTGACAAGGGGAAAAGAGGAACGGAGGTATCCGGGCTGAGCTTTTCTGCGGCGGATCAGGAAATTGACGGCAGCAAAGGCGCTGGAGGTGTTGTCGATCTTGACACAGTCAACCGGATGGGAGTAAGCGTGGTTATCGAGAAGGACAAGCGGAATCGCCGTCTTCGGAAGCAGCGGGAAATCCTCGCGGATCAGGTCTGTGCCGAAGAGAATCACACCGGCGGTGTCGGATCGCGAAAGCTCGGTGAGAGCGGCAATCAGCGCGTCCATGCCGAAGACCTGCTTCGTCGTGAGCTCGAATCCGGCTTCGCGGCAGGTTTCGGATACTCCTGCCACGACCTCGTTCGTAAATGTTGAAAATGAGAGCAGCGTTTCTTTTCTTCGGAAAAGAATCAGGCAGACAGTCCGCACGGAAGAGGCGGAAAGCGCTCTCGCCGACACGTGGTTTGTTTTCGCTGCGTCGAGTACCAGTCTTCTGGTTTCTTCGTTGACTCCCGGTTTTCCGTTCAGCGCCATGGATACGGTCGCCGGAGAAACCCCGAGGAGCTTCGCAAGTTCTTTCGATGTCATGGTTTGCTTGCTCTCCTTACGTGCTGTATCTCACGTGTTTTGTGCCGCGTGCCGCAGGCCGCGCATCATATCTTACATGTCGTGTGCCGCATGCCGCAGGCCGCGCATCATATCTTACGTCGTCTGCCGGAGCACCAGCCCGGCGTTCACCTGGATATTCAGAGGATAGTCCCGCTCAAATTCATCTTCATCGATGCTGCGCAGGCGTTCAACAGCGAGAATTCCCATATAGTGGATCGGAACGTGCATCGTCGTCAGCTCTGGTTCGGAGAAACGGGCGATCGGAAGATCGTCAAATCCTATGAGGGCTATGTCCTCAGGAATCCTGTAGCCCATTTCCTTAAAGGCTTTCATGGCTCCCAGAGCGATGAAATCGTTGTCGGCAAAATAGGAATTCGCGGGCTTTAGGCCATTCTTCAGCATATCCATCATATCGGAATATACGTCCTCCGGGTTGATGCTGACGCGATGGATCGAGGAATTTGCGAGACTCAGGCCGTTGCCGAGAATCGCAAGTTCATAACCTTTTTTCCGCTCGTCGAAATTTGTGATCGGCACGGCGGCCTGAAGGTATCCGGGCTGCTTCTTTCTCTTTTTGTAAAGATAATCCGTTGCGGCAAACGCTGAGTATACGTTGTCGATCGTCACGGAATTTACGGTGGTTGAACGAAAATGATTATCAAGGAGAACGACCGGGAGCTTTGAGAAGGCCAGAGGCGCAAGATCCTCCTGCGTCATTTCCGTCGCGAGAATGATCACCCCGATGCTGCTGAAGTTTCCGAGCTCGAAGAGCTCATCCCTCAGTTCTACCGGATTTGAGATGGTTCTTAAGTGGATGTGATAACCATAATCCTTGCTGGCCATGGCAATTCCGTCGGTGAGGGTCGAGTAGAAGGAATTGTCAAATGAGTTCTCAATGACGCGCGGACCTTCTTTTTTATAATAGATCAGATAGATCGTCCGGTTTGTCCTGTTTGAATAATTAAGCGGAATAAAGTTCATTCCGTAATCTCTGGCAGCTTCCTTGACCCTGTTTCTGGTCTCGATGCTGACTCCCGGCTTGCCGTTTAAGGCATATGAAACAGAGGCTGCGGACAAACCCAGTATTTTCGCGAGCTCTTTCGCTGTCATGAGGAACCTCCGTAGTTTTTTTGCGGCCGTGGGACGCCGGTTTTTTACATTTACAGAATAGCGGAAATGGGTGGATCCTGCATAGGATTTCGATTGGAATTTGAATAATTAAGCTATTAATAACTTAATTATATCTTATAATTCAAATAAAAGCCATCTATAATGGCATCATCGGGAGATAACATCCCAGCGTACATTCAACTTATCAATTAAGTTCAAAACAATAAGGAGGAATCATTTACATGAAGCACACATTCCTTAAACTTGCAGGCCTTGCGCTTACCGCTACTATTCTTTTTGCAGGAACCGCGTTCGCGGATGGCGGCAGAATCGCTGTTGTTAGAAATATGACGAGCTCCGATCATACGGCACAGTTCTTCAAGGGATGTACTGAAGAAGGTGAAGCACTCGGCTATTCCGTAGATACATTCATGTCGGACGGCGATGACGTCAAGATGCAGGATCTTATGACTCAGGCAATCAACCAGGGTTATGACATCATGATCGTCTCCCACGCAAATGAAGGATATCAGTACGATCTCGTTTCCAAGGCTGTTGAAAAGGGAATCAAAGTCGTCGGCTTTGACTGCGGCGGCGAACATGTGGAAGGCGTTACTTATACGACGCAGGATGACGCAAGCCTTACGAAGATCTCTCTTGACGCTCTGATCGAAAAGGCAAAGGAAGGCGGCGCTGAAGAGCCGATCAACATCATCGAAGTAAATACGCTCGGCGCAATCGTTCCGTTCGATACAAGACATTCCGTCGTTCAGCAGTATGTCGACGAAGGCAAGCTGAATGTTGTCCAGCTGGTTTCTCCGTCTCTTGCGGGCGACTTCTATTCAGAAGTTAACACAGGCGTTTCCACGACCCTTTCGAATCATCCGGAAGTTCAGGCAGCATGGACAGCTTCCACAGCATTCCTTGACGGTATTCTTGACGCAACAAAGAACGCGGGACGCGACGACGTCGTCGTAACCGGAATTGATATCTCCGATACGGAAGTTCAGCGTCTTGCTGCAGAGCCGAGCTATTACTGCTGCGCAGCGGTCGATCCGTACGTCATCGGCGTTGTCGATACCAGAATCGCTGTCTCCAAGGTCCTCGGTCTTGAGACTCCGGAAACCTATCAGTTCGCAGCTGTCGGCATCTTCAATACGGATGTCAAAGAAGGCGATACGATGGCTTCTCTGGCAGGCGCAATCGAAGGATTCGGATCCAGCGAGGAATTCAAATCCGACGAGCTTGAAGCTCTCCGCAAATAATCATCACTTAAAAGAAAGAAAACAGTCCCCTGGCCGATAAGGCCGGGGGATTTGATCCAGAAGTCACAACGCTCCATGCCCGCATGGATTAATGAGTTATGGAGGAAAGCAGAGGGAAATCAATGGGACAGACATCTGACCGGATAGAAGTAAAAGACGTATCAATCGAATTTCCCGGCGTCAAGGCCCTTAAAGAGGTTAACTGTACGTTTAGCTGCGGAGAGGTCAAGGCGCTGATCGGCGCGAATGGCGCGGGAAAGTCCACGCTGATGAAAGTACTTGCCGGTGCGAATCCTACTTACACCGGACAGGTGCTCTACAACGGAACGCCGGTGGAGATCAGGAATCCGGGCGACGCCAGAAAGCTTGGAATCAGCATCGTTTATCAGGAGGTTGACTCGATTCTGATCCCGAACCTGTCGGTCGCGGAAAATATCATGATCGACTACCTGGTCTACGACCTTAAGGGCGTCGGTGTCGTCAACTGGAAAAACATGCAGGCGAAGGCCAGGGAAGTCATGAAGGAGCTGGAGATCGACATCGACGTTACGGCGCTCGTATCCAGCCTTACACTTGCCCAGAAGCAGATGGTGGTCATCGGAAGATCCATCGTGCAGAACTGCAAATTCCTCATTCTTGATGAACCGACCGCACCGCTGTCGACAAAGGAGACCGAGGTTCTCTTCGATCTCGTCAGAAAACTGAAGGCGCGCGGCTGCGGCATCATTTTCATCTCCCACAGACTGAACGAGCTGTTCGAGATCTGCGAGAATATCGTCGTCATGAAGGACGGTGAAATCGTGGGAGAGCGGGCCGTGGACGGAGTTCTGACCATCAACGATATCGTCACGATGATGCTCGGCCGTGAGACCGGTGAAAAGCTGGACAAATCCGGCAGAGAGCTCGGCGAAAATGTTCTTGAGCTTAAGAACTTCGGGGACAGCGAGAACCGGGTGCACGACATCAACATCTACGTAAGAAGAGGCGAAATTGTAGGAATCTCCGGACTCGTCGGCGCCGGTAAAACGGAGCTTTGCAAGTCCCTGTTCGGAGCCTTCGGGAAAACGAAGGGCGAGTACATTCTTGACGGAAAAAAGGTCAATCCCTCGGATACGGGACAGGCGGTTAAGAACGGTCTGGCACTGATACCCGAGGAACGGCGGAAGGAAGGCATCTTCCTCGAGGAGAGCGTGAACCGGAATCTTTCGGTCGTAACCCTCGGCCGTTTTTCAAAGGTTCTCGGCTTCGTCAACAGGGCGAAGGAACTCGAGACGGCGAAGGATAAGATCGAAAAGCTGACGATCAAGACTCCGTCGCCGAATCAGAAGGTGGGACTTCTTTCGGGCGGAAACCAGCAGAAGGTAACCATCGGAAAATGGCTTGACTCGGATGCGGATCTTTACATTTTCGACGAGCCCACCAAGGGAATCGACGTCGGAGCCAAGATGGAAATCTACAAGCTGATAGTCACGCTTGCAAGATCCGGCAAAGCCGTAATCTACACATCCAGCGAACAGTCGGAAATTCTTACTCTGTCAGACCGGATCTACGTCATGTACGACGGCACGGTCCAGAAAGAGCTGAATCCGGAAACAACGAACGATCAGGAAATCTTATTCTATTGTACAGGAGGAAAATAACGTGAATAACAAAGAATTCAGTGCCCGGAAACTGCTTGGACAGTGGGGAATTCTTATTGCAATAGCAATTGCTTTCCTGATTTTTTCGGTTGCGGCACCAAGAGCATTTCTTTCAGTTGACAACTTCATTACGATTCTCAGATCGATCTCTATTACCAGCGTAATCGCGATGGGCGCGACGATCGGCTTCGCCGCCGGCGTCTTCGATCTCTCCTTCGCGTCGCTCGCCACGATGGGCGCTGCTTTCAGCGTTACCTTCATCGCCTGGTTCAACATGCCGATGCCGATCGCGCTTCTGGCGACGATCGCGTGCTGCATGCTCGTCGGATTCCTCAATTCGATCGTTGTCGTCAAGTTCCATGTAACCGCATTCCTTGCGACACTGGCGATGTCCTTCATCCTTGACGGCTTCGTTCTGACCTACTCCGGCGGATCGATGATCAACCCGAAGGTCGACAGCGCAAGCGGTATGAAGGTTGTCCGTGAAGTTCCGACCGCTTTCTGGAATCTCGGAAAGTCACCGTATATCATTATCATCATGTTCATCTGCGTCATCGTAGTGGAGCTCTTCCTCAGCTATACGAAGCACGGCAGGATCCTCTACATGGTCGGATCCAGCCCGCAGGCAGCCAAGCTTTCCGGCGTCAACACAGGAAGATATATCATGCTCGCATTTTTCGCGACAGCGATCTTCTCCGCCATCGGCGGTACGCTGATTGCGTCCCGCGCCGGTACGGTACAGGCGACGGCAGGTTCCTCGTTCCTTATGCCCTCGATCGCTGCGGCGAACATCGGCTTCTCGCTCGGAGGCCGCGGCAAGGCGAATGCCCTCGGAACCTTTGCGGGAGCTGCGCTTGTCGGAATCGTGGAGAACGGGCTTTACGCCATGGCATTCCCGTATTATTCGATCAACATCGTCAAGGGAATCATCCTGATGGTCGCCCTGATCATGAGCGGTCTGTCACAGAAATCCCAGGACTGATTAGCTTCGGAAGGAAGTGCAGAAGGCCCGGGGACTTTTCCAGGGCCTTAAAGAAAATAAGTCAGACATCTATTATATAAAAACCGTGCGAGGTCAATATGGACTGGAAAAAGAACAGAGAACTGATCGATTTTTCACCGCTTCATGACTATCTTCTGGAAGATGAAGACGGAAACATCCTCCCGGCCGACGTGCCGTGGTTCAAGGAGAAGAAGATCGCTCCCGGAACCTGGCAGATTTTAAGCCACGGAGATTACAGCTACCTCATCGAGGGCGACGACGAAGCGATCCTCATCGACAGCGGAATCGGCGCCGGAAACATCCGGGAATTCTGCGAGAACCTGACCGGGAAACCTGTTTACCGGATGCTGCTCACACACAATCACTTCGATCACACGGTGAATAACTACCTGTTTGACGCCGTATACATGTCCCCGAAAAGCTATGAGAAGAGATGGCAGTCGATGGGAAGCGTCTATGGGGCGCTTGATGTTCCGGTGGATTATCCGGTGGTCTTCCTGAAGCACGGAGACGTGATAGATCTCAAAGGGAGGCCGCTCGAAGTTCTGAATATCGAGGAGCACTGTATGGGCTCTCTTCAGTTCCTTGACAGAAAAGAGAGGATTCTCTTCTGCGGTGACGAACTGAACGGCAATTTCTTTGACAGCCGCATTTCCGTGGAACACTCCTTCCGGAACGTCGTGCAGTGGAAAGCGCTTCGCGGAGCCTACGATACGCTCTGCGCCGGAAACGGGATCCACGACGCGGTTTATGTGGACCGCTATTATGAGACGCTGAAATATATCCTTGAGGGACACGCGGGCGAGGGCGAAGAGTACTACGTACCGCACGAGGACGCCAGGTCAAAGGTATCGGAGCTTGACGGAAAGCCGGTTCATCTAAGGAGAAGCCCCGATCTCGATTCGATCGCCGACGTCATGAAAGAGGCGGGACTTGGAAAATTCCTTGAGCTGACGGACGGAAGACCGTGCTTCTGCTTCCTTCGCAAGCTGACCCCCGACGGCATTTTCGACAGACAGCTTGAGATGAATGACTGCAGGGTATGCTATTACATCAACAGAATCTGGGACGACAAGGAAAAGCTCGGCAGCATTATCTGAAAGCTGCGGGCATAGGAGAAAAAGTATGATCCGGAAAATTAGTGAAATTCCCGTCAGTGAACAGTCATATCCTTTCGCGAGCGCGGAACGGTATCTGCACCTGTCGGACAGGGGCTTTACCGAAAAGGAATACTATATGTACGGTACCGCAAATGTTTACAGGACTCTTGCGGGCGGCGGGATCGAGATAAAAAATGCCGATGTTCCGTATGTTAACCGGTTTATTGTCAGACAGCCTGAAAAAATCTCGGATTTCAGCGGAAATGTCGTCGTTGAGATCCTGAACGCCACCTCCGGCATGGATATCGACCGGATGTGGATCAACGGTTACCGGGAATTTTTAAGGAACGGAGATATTTACATCGGCATTACGAGCAAGCATAACACGCCGAAAAAACTGAAGGAATTCGATCCGGAGCGCTACGCGGAGATTTCCTGGCCGAATCCGACACCGGACGTTCCTTTCGGCTTTACCATGGAAGAATACGCCGCTTCCGGCGTCGCCCTCGGGGATCTTGATATCAGCTGCGAACCGGGAATTTTCTGGGATATGCTGATTGATCTTGCGAAGGCGCTCCGCACGGACAGCGCGATTAACCCGGTGGCGGAGTATCATCCGGAATACCTGATTCTGACGGGCTGGTCGCAGTCCGGCGATTACATGATCCGGTTCATGAATGACTTTGCTTACAGAGAAAAAACGGATGTACCGCTGTTCGACGGCTATCTGCTCGGCGGACCGCCGAGAAGCTTCGTGACGCCGCTCAATCAGTATGAGACGGTATGCACGGTTCCGCGGCCGGACAACATGACGATCCATAAGGCGTTCAACCCGACCATCATTTTCCATACGGAGAGTGAAAACAGCGGCCTCGGCGGCGCAGTGACAAAGCGCGTAAACGGCGATGCCCCGGATTTCCAGGTGCGCCAGTATGACATCACGGGGTCGAGCCACGATACGCAGTACTCCTACGTGGACTACTATCAGAACGACCCGGATCTTGTCAGGATTAACCATCTGCCTGCCTATACCGGGCACAACGCCGAGTCAAACGACTATCCCCTCGGGATGCTGTTTGCGGCGGGCTACCGGAATCTTTATAACTGGATCCGGTACGGTTTTGCACCGGCAAAATGCGGTCTGATCGAGATTAATGCAGACGGCGAGAACGTAAAGGACGCTTTCGGAATCACGAAGGGCGGACTTCGGACCTGCCTCCTTAATTATCCCACAGGCGCATATTATAACTGGAGCGATATTGATCTGGGCGGAAATCCGCTTTTCCCGGAT
>CADBRO010000253.1 GCA_902797075.1 uncultured Lachnospiraceae bacterium | reverse complement strand
GATTTTCGATATTCCGCTGGCTACGGCTTCCTTCACCGCGCTGTCAGACAGACCCGATCCTCCGTGCAGTACCAGGGGGATCTTTACTGTCTCTGAAATGGTCCTGATTCGCTCATAGTCTATCTCCGGAATCGTGAGATACTCGCCGTGCCCGGTTCCGACCGAGATCGCAAGCGCGTCGACGCCGGTCTTCGAGACATAGTCTGCTGCTTCTTTCGGGTCGGTAAACCAGCCGGCCGTTCCGGAAAGCCCCTGGAGTTCCGAAGCTTCCGGAGTGATTCCGAGTTCCGCTTCAACCGTCGCACCGAATGCGTGGGCGGTTCTTGCCATCTCGGCGGTTCTCTCCCGGTTAACCTCGAGAACATCCCTCGAACAGTCGAAATTGACCGACGTAAAGCCCTGCTTCAGAGCCTCGATACAGCGGGCAAATGTATGACCGCGGTCGAAATGAACGACGACCGGTACGGAAGCCTTCCTCGCCATGGGCACCACAAAGGACGCGAATTCATCCAGCGGGCAGATCGAGAGCTGATTCTCCTCAATTCCGAGAATCACAGGTGCGCCGGCTTCTTCAGCCGCCGCTATGACGCCCCTTGCCCTTTCCATGTTGATCACATTGAAGTGGCCGACACAGGTTCTGTCGTTCATCGCAGGTATTAATACCTCACTCAGATTAGCAAGCATCTTTCTTCCCCCTATACTCTGATCTTTAATGATGGAACAGGCGGATACCCGTAAATGCCATTACCATATGATAACGGTTGCAGCATTCGATCACGTCGCTGTCTCTGACGGACCCGCCTGGTTCCGCAACATACTGCACACCCGATTTTCTCGCTCTTTCGATATTATCCGAGAACGGGAAAAATGCGTCCGAGCCGAGAGAAACTCCGGCTGCTCTGTCGAGCCAGGCTCTTTTTTCCTCAGCGGTAAAGACATCGGGCCTGACCGTGAAAAGCCTCTGCCACTCGCCCTCTCTCAGCACGTCCATGTACTCATCACCGATGTAAAGATCGATAGCGTTGTCCCTGTCAGGTCTTCGCACATCGTCTCTGAAGGGCAGCTCAAGGACCTTCGGATTCTGGCGAAGAAGCCAGTTATCGGCCTTGTTTCCGGCCAGCCGCACACAGTGCACTCTCGACTGCTGGCCCGCACCTACACCGATGGCCTGTCCGCCTTTCGCATAGCATACGGAATTCGACTGGGTGTATTTCAATGTAATCAGCGATATGATAAGATCCCGGCGTGCTTCCTCGGGAAGCTCCTTCGCTTCGGTAACAATATTTGTGAGCAGAGACTCGTCGATCGCAAGCTCATTTCTGCCCTGTTCAAAAGTGATGCCGAAAATCTCCCTGTGCTCCGCAGGAGCCGGAACAAACTCCGGATCGATCTCAATGACGGTATAGGCGCCTTTCTTCTTTGATTTCAGAATTTCAAGCGCATCCTCGTCATATCCGGGGGCAATCACGCCATCCGATACCTCCGGCTTGATCATTGAAGCGGTATCTTTATCGCAGACATCGCTGAGAGCGATGAAGTCGCCGAAAGAACTCATCCGGTCCGCGCCGCGCGCCCTTACATATGCGCATGCAAGCGGAGACAGATCGCCGTATTCCTCGACGAAATAGATCTTTTTCAGCGTCTCGTCAAGCGGCAGACCGACTGCCGCACCGGCAGGCGATACATGTTTGAAGCTGGCTGCAGAAGGCAGTCCGGTGGAACGCTTCAAATCGCGGACAAGCTGCCAGCCGTTCAGCGCATCCATAAAATTGATGTATCCGGGTCTGCCGTTCAAAACACGGATCGGCAGGTCCCGTCCGTCGTTCACGTAGATTCTCGATGGTTTCTGGTTCGGATTGCAGCCGTATTTGAGTTCAAGTTCTTTCATCTGCAGGTGTTCTCCATGATCTTTGTTGAATCGCGGTTAACTTTGTCACTGACGGTTCTTATTGATAATCATCGTATTAAACCTGCCTGTCTCAAGGTCGACATACCGGGTAAACAGTGAGACCTTGTTGTCCGCATTCAGGGATTCCCAAACAGACTCGGTAAATTTGGCCTGATCATCCTCGATCGCAATGTGCACCGGTTCTCCTGAAAATGAAGGCAGCGGATTTCCGTCATG
>CADBRO010000252.1 GCA_902797075.1 uncultured Lachnospiraceae bacterium | reverse complement strand
CCCCCGATTTTCACTTGAATTTGTCAGATATATAGCTTAGAATACTCGTTAGTAGTAAATCTTGAACACCAAGGAGGAAAAATCATGGCATATGTTATTTCTGACGATTGCGTAAGCTGCGGAACATGTGAGGGTGAATGCCCGGTCGGCGCTATTTCTCAGGGCGACGCTCATTACGAAATCGATGCTGACAGCTGTGTCGAATGCGGAACATGCGCTGCTGCATGTCCGGTCGGTGCCATTTCTGCTGAATAATACGCAGGTAATAAAAATCGCCGCAGAACCTTAACCGGTTCTGCGGTTTTATTATGTCGTTTTTTACGGATCAGTCCACGCTCTGTCCAAACAGCCGGCGCATGATATTCGGTCCCGGTCCGGCGTCATTGCCGGAAGCGGCAGCCTCGCGCTCGTTATATTTCTGGTCCTTCGAAATATTCCCGGTGCTGTCATAGAGAAGATACGGAACCGGATCCGGAGTATGGGTTCTGAGCCTGACAGGCGTCGGATGATCCGGCAGAACAAGCAGCCGGTAGTCTTCACCGGACGCGTCGAGACCTTCCTTAACTCTCCGGATTACTCTGCTGTCCAGATACTCTATCGATTTCACCTTTTTGTCGGCGGATCCCTGGTGCCCCATCTCGTCGGGCGCTTCCACATGAATGTAAGCGAAGTCATACCCGTCGTCAAGAAGCGCCTTAAGGGCAGCGTCTGCTTTTCCCTCGTAATTTGTGTTAAGGCCGCCGTTCGCGCCTTCAACCCGGACCACCGTCATCCCTGTACCGACGCCGAGTCCTTTGAGGAGATCCACAGCGGATATCATGACCGCTTTCTTCCCGAAAAGCTCTTCGAACGAGCTGAGAGCAGGCCTTGTTCCCGCACCCCAGAACCAGAAGCAGTTTGCCTGATTGATCCCGTTCTTCTTCCTCTCCTCGTTCAGCGGGTGATGACTCAGAACTTCCCAGCTCTTTTTCATCATTCCAAGAAACGGTTCCGGCGGAAGGTACGGTCCGATCACCTGTCCCAGATGATCATGCGGCTGCGACAGATCCACGATGCTTCCGTTATCCCAGATCGCGCAGTGTCTGTAGGATGTTCCAGGATAGAACGTAAAGTCCGGATTGTCCATCGTATCCGCCGCGGCTTTCAGAAGAACAGCGGCGTCCTCGGTGCTGATCTCGCCGGAGCTGTGATCGATGATCGTCTTTGCTTCAAATGGCTCGGCGTCGTCGAGCGTCACTAGATTCACACGGAAAGAAACATCCGTGTCCTTCATGGGCACGCCGATGGAGAGCGCTTCAAGCGGTGATCTGCCGGAATAATACCTAGCAGGATCATAACCCATGACACTGAGGTTCGCTGTGTCGGAACCCGGTTTCATTCCCTTCGGGATCGTATGGAGAAGCCCGATTTCCCCGTGGGAGGCGAGCTCATCCATGCACGGCGTCTCCGCATATTCAAGCGGCGTTTTCATATCGAGCGACGGTACCGGCTCATCCGCCATCCCGTCTCCGAGTACAAGTACATATTTCATTCTTCAGCTTCCTCGTTCTTCCCGCGCCGGAACCACTTGATTACGCGCGGATCCGATGCTGCTTTCTTCTTAAAGTCTTTTTCCGGCATCATTTTTGTAAGGAAACCAATTTCATTCTCTTTTTCCGGCAGGCGGATTACCCGCAGTATGTCTCCGAAGGTTCCGGCCGCCTCTTCCTCCGTACCGCTATAGCGCACGAAAAACGGTCTTTCGACTTCATCCACGGGCAGCATGGAAAGCGGCTCCGTACTCAGTACTGAGCGCACTGTCTTTCCCAGATGCTCCGCGCAGTCGATGACATCGCCGACCACTGCAGAAGCGGTCGGAAGAGATCCTGCGCCGCTGCCGTAATACATCGTGGTGCCGACGGCATTTCCCTTAACCATGACGGCATTCATCACATCGTCGACGGCGGTAAGCGGATTCTCTTTGCCGATCATCATCGGCGAAACCAGAGCCCAGATTCCTTCCGCCTCGCGCCGGCTGGTAGCCAGAAGCTTGATGCGGCAGCCCAGCTTCTTCGCGTACTCGATGTCCTCTTTTCCTACATTGGTAATTCCTTCGGTCTCGATCGACGAGTAGGTGATGGAATTGCCGTAGGCAAGAGTTGAAAGAATCGCGATCTTTCTGCAGGCGTCCCATCCCTCCACATCCGCTTCGGGATGCAGTTCGGCATAGCCTTTCTCCTGCGCTTCGGACAAAGCCTGGTTAAAGTCTTTATCTTCATCGGACATACAGGTCAGGATATAGTTCGTCGTTCCGTTCAGAATACCGGTTACTTCCTCAATCTCGTCTCCCGCAAGAGATGCGTTGAGTACACGGATAATCGGAATTCCTCCGCCGCAGCTCGCCTCGAAAAGATAGCTGACGGAATGCTCCTGCGCGATTCTTACCAGCTCCGCGCCGTGCTCCGCGACAAGCTCCTTGTTGGACGTGCAGACGCTCTTTCCGTGCTCAAGCAGCTGTTTCGTAAACTCATAGGCAGGCTTAAGACCGCCCATCGTCTCAACCACGATGCTGACATCCGGGTCATTCAGAATATCATTGAAATCGTGTGTCAGCAGAGGCTCTGCCGGCGTTCCCGGAAACTCCCTGAGATCCAGAACGTGTTTTACACGGATCTCCGCCCCGGTTCTTTTTGTTATAGCATCGCTGTTCATATCCAGCACTTTTACTACTCCGGCGCCGACTGTGCCGTATCCCATTACCGCAACCTGTATCATATTAAAACTCCTTCCGCCTCCCGGCGGCGTCCGCACCGCCGGAAGGTAATGCCTGCCCTTACCTTATCTTTACCGGTTCTCAGGCTTGTCGGTCTTATCTACATTGCCGAGCGCTGTCCATTTCAGATACGCGTTAATGAACGGATCAATTCCTCCGTCCAGGACCTTCTGCGCGTTCGGCTGTTCTTCTCCCGTCCTCAGATCCTTGATCAGCTGGTACGGCTGCAGGAAATAGGAACGGATCTGATTGCCCCAGGCGATCTCCGTGACCTTTCCCCGGATATCGTCGAGTGTCTTTGCGTTTGCCTCTTTTTTCAGCATATAAAGCTTGATTTTCAGTTCCTGGAACGCTTTGTCCTTATTCTGGAACTGGGACCGCTCGTTCTGGCATGTTACCACGATGCCGGTCGGGAAATGCGTAATACGAATCGCCGAGGACGTCTTGTTGATATGCTGTCCGCCGGCTCCCGAAGAGCGGTAGGTATCGATGCGGATATCTTTCGGATCGATCTCGATATCGAGGTCTTCCTCTATCTCCGGCATAACTTCACACGCGGAAAATGAGGTCTGCCGCTTCCCGTTTGCGTTAAACGGCGAAATACGGACCAGACGGTGAACGCCGTGTTCGGACTTCAGAAGCCCGTACGCATTTTCACCGTTGACCTGGAATGTCACCGATTTAAGTCCGGCTTCATCCCCTTCAAGAAGATCGAGTACCTCGACCTGGAACTTATGCGCCTCCGCCCAGCGGGTATACATACGGTACAGCATGTTTGTCCAGTCCATCGCTTCCGTTCCGCCGGTACCCGCATGCAGCGTCACAATCGCGTTGCAGCTGTCGTACTCGCCCGAAAGCAGCGTCTTCATGCGGAGAGCCTCAAACCGCTCCTTAAAATCCGCAAACATCTCCTGAACTTCCGGAATCAGCGACGCGTCGGGTTCCTCGTCCGTCATTTCGATCATGTCGCGGATATCGTCCCTGTCGCTCACCAGCTTCTCATAACCGCCGACGTCTTCTTTCAGCGACGCGAGAAGCTTCATCTTCTTCTGAGCTTCCTCCGGGCGGTCCCAGATGGACGGATCTTCCATCTCCCTGTTTAATTCCTGAATGCGTTTCTCTTTGACAGCGAGGTCAAAGTGAATCCCTCATTTCAACTAATGGTTCATCGAAAGAATTCAGTTCGTATCTGATCGGATCTAATTCTACCAAAAGTCTCACCCTCTTTCTGTATGCGCTTTCGCGCCAAAAACCTGGTCTGCAATTGCTTTTCTATTATAATGGCTGTTTGCCTCGTCCGCAAGTAACTCTTCCTCGCAGTTTTTACGGCTAAAGAACGATTTCCTTCCCCAGTGAAAACGCCCATATCAGTTTCTCGGAAACCGGAAGTCCCAGCGACTTTTCCAGTGCTTCCGCATATGCATCAAGCTGTACTTTATAGCGGCGGACCAGCTGTTCTCCGTCAGATACCCGGTCGGTCTTGTAGTCGACAAGAACAACCCGGCATCCGTCATCCGCAGCCTCTGTAAAATATGCGTCGATTATTCCCTGCACGAAAATCTCTTCGTCGGACGGCCATTCTCCGGAAATGGCGGACGCGGGATAAGCGGTTACAAACGGCTGTTCTCTGACCAGTCTCCCCTCCTTAAAGGCGGCAGCCATACGTCTTCCAAGAGAACTGTTTACAAATCCGGCGATTCTTTCCGGGTCCACGGATATAGCTTCCGAGTGTCCCAGGGTTCCGGCTTTTACAAAGCCTTCCATCTGGCTTATGATTTCTCCCGGAGTACACGCTCCGTCCGGTGAGACCGCGGTGTAGTCAAGAAGCTCCATCACCCGGTGAACGGCTGTCCCCTTTTCCGCAGATGAAAGCTTCACCTCCGATGCGTCCCGCTTCTCCCCGCGCATCAGGCGTATAAACTCCGGAACCGTCTCTCCGTCCTCCGCAGGATAGAACGACGCCGGTCTTTCCTCTGTACCGCTGCCCGGCAAATCCTCGTGATTTCTCCTTTTGATCTCGCTGACCGACATCTCGACGGGGATGTTTTCTCTCCCTGCCCAGGGATAACGGAACGAAAGCCGCCGGTCGAGCATCCGGCTGACCTGCCCGTCTTCCGGCGCTGTTTCCCGAAGCTCCCGAAGTATGATTTCTCTTCTTACAAGCAGGTCTGTCTCCGAAGCCGCAAGGGTTGAAGGCGCCGCTTCCCTGAGGATCAGGAACGGTTTGCGTCCGGTTTTTTCGTCTTCCCTGAAAATCCGGAATGCCGCCGGAAGGATCCAGTCAAAGAAGGATCCGGCTCCCAGTATATAGCCGGCGGGAAGTCTGTCTTCCGTACCGTCAAGAATATCTCTTCTTCGCAGCGCATTTTCGTCGGTGATTGTTCCTGACAGGATCAGCTTCTGCTTCGCCCTCGTCATCGCGACGTAGAGAATGCGGAGCTCCTCTCCCGCAAGATCCCGTTTCAGCCGCTCTGAAACAGCCTTTTTCTTCAGCGTCGGTATCTTTACCCTGCGCCCAAGATCCACATAATCCGCGGCGATCCCGAGTCTGTGATGGACCAGTACATTTCCCGTCCACCCCGTTGTATTGAACTTCCTGCCAAGACCTGCCGCGAACACAATCGGATACTCCAGTCCCTTGCTTTTGTGAATGCTGCAGATTCTGACGACATTGCCGTCTCCTGCCCCGCTTGCGGCCTCATCCGGCTCAGCCTCCTGAAGCTTCAGATTCCGGATATACCGCACGAAATTAAAGAGGCCGGTATAGCCGGTCTTTTCGTACCCTGACGCCATATCCTCCAGCATTCGCAGGTTCAGCATTCTCTGGGCTCCGCCCGGAAGCGCTGCCGCATAATGCAGAAAGCCGGTTTCATCGTAAATTCTGCCGATCAGTTCATGAATCGGCGTAAAGCTTACGGATTCCCTGAATCTGTCGTACAGAGAAAGAAAAACCAGCGTCCTCTCCCTGATGCCGGCGCGCTCACCGTTTTTTGCATACCACCGGAGCATTCCGTAGAATCCGCTCCTTAAGCCCTCCGCTCCGGCTCCTTCCGCCCTGATCCATGCCAGATCCTCGGCGTTCATGCCGCCGATCTCGCTCATAAGAACCGCAGTGAGCGGAATTTCCTGATACGGATTATCCAGCACCTCCAAAAAGCTGAGGACACTCTGCACTTCCGGCGCGTCAAAATAGCCGGTCCTCGATTCTGAGTATGCGGGTATTCCCATCGACGCGAGTACCCTGACCATCTGATCGGCGACGCCCCTGACCGTCCTGATCAGAATTACGATATCCCTGAACTCGGGTTTTCTGAGAGCGCCATCGGCTCTGTCACGCACTTCTCCGCCGGACATGAGTTTCAGGATTCTCGTCCCGATCGCCCTTGCCTCCAGCTCAATCGCTGCGGAGGATCCGGTCTCTTCCAGGTAACGCTCGCCGCTTTCGTCGCGCTCTCCCACGTAAACGGGCATAAGCTCCGTCTCAAAACCGGGATCCTCCGGATATCCGGCCCCCTCATGAAGCTCCGCCTCGGCGTCGTAATCAATACCGCCGATTTCTTCCCTCATAATGACGGAAAAAATACTGTTGACCGTATCGATGACTTCTTTTCTGCTGCGGAAATTCTGATGAAGGTCAATTTTAACGCCCTGGTCCGGATGGCTCTTAAACAACCTGCTGCGGTTCATGAAGAGCTCCGGCCTCGCCTGGCGAAAGCTGTAAATGCTCTGTTTTACGTCGCCCACCGTAAAGTAATTCTGTCTGCCGGCCGGAATAGCGCTTACGGCGGTGAGAACAGCCTCCTGTAAGTAATTGCTGTCCTGATATTCGTCGATCATGATCTCCCGGTAACGGAGGGAGAGCTCTTCGGCTGCCTCGGAACGTCCGTTCTCTCCCGTAAGAATCTGAAGGGCTGTGTGCTCAATATCCGAAAAGTCCATGATCCCGGCTCTTTGCTTTGCCTCTGTGAACTTCTCCGCATATTTTTCCGTCAGCGTGACGAGTACGGAAAGCATTTTCGAGGAAGCCGCCATCCGTTCCCCGGCAGAATCCAGGTCCTCTAAAAGAAGGCTGTTCAGTATCTTGCTGATGCCGCTCTTTATTTCGTCGCGGTTCTTTTTGAAACGTTCCCGAAGCGCCGGATTTTCGCCTTCTTTGGCCTTCGCCCTGGAAAGGTTCTCGGCCTTCCAGCCGTTTCCTCTCTCCCGCATGCGCTCGTAGCTTGTTTCCTTCTCAAGCTCCGTTATAAACTCCAGATCCGACGCTGCCGCGGGTGCGTAAGAGGCAGGTCCGGCAGGATCGGCGGCAAGCATCGCATTTTCAACTGCATACCGTTTAATCAGCTCCAGCCGGATCCGGATATCTTCCATATATTCCCTGAGCCAGGGCGAATCCCCGCCGACATCGTTGTTTTCAGCCTTGATCAGGCTGCGGAGCCATTCCCCGGGGTAAGGATCCGACGATGCTTCCTCGTAAAGGCTGAGAATCAGTTCCTCGATGAGACGGTCCGTCTTTCTCGGTGAGATGCTCTCCGCAAATGCTTCAAACTCCGCGGCCCCGTCTCCCTCCGCTTCGTAAGCCTCATCGACCACCATTTTCACGGTATCCCTCGACAAAAGCTTCGTCTCCGCGCTGCCCGCCGTGCGGAAACCGGGAGTAATACCGGCGGTACAGCCGTAATTTCGCACAACGTCGAGGCAGAAGCTGTCGATCGTCGTAATCGCGGCGCGCGAAAGAAGCGCCTGCTGACGCGCAAGGTGTTCATTGTCCGGATCCGCGGCGTACGCGTCCGCGATGGCACCTGCAATCCGTTCCTTCATCTCGCCTGCGGCGGCTCTTGTAAATGTAACTACCAGCAGTTCATCAATATTACAGGGATTTACGGGATCCGTAACAAGCCGCATGATCCGCTCGACCATAACCGCGGTCTTTCCGCTTCCGGCTGCCGCACTGACAAGAATATTCCGTTCCCTGGTATCTATTACCTTCTTCTGGTCATCCGTCCAGTTCATCCAGATCCTCCTGCATCCGGTGAAGCGCTTCATCCTGATTCATATCGATAAGCTTCCTGTAGCTGTATCCCGGAATTTTCTCGTCAAATCCGCATACCTCTTTATACGGACAATAGCTGCATGCGGTCTCCTGCCTGTACCTGTAGGGGTTAAGCGCAGCATTTCCGGCAAGTATCGCTCTTCCGGCCGACGCCGCCATCTTCCCTGCGTACTGCCCGAGGATATGGAAGCCCGCTTCATCGATTACTTTTGACCGCTTCGAGAGTGCTCCGGCCGAAGTGATCTCAACCGGAATAAACTCGGACTTTTTCTTGAGCGGAAGATCCCTGTCAAAATGCGCGATCACGGAGGCGTCACCCAGCACGACGCCGTCCGCCTTCGTCGAATCAAGACGCCTTCTTTGAAGCTCCGCAAGGCTTTCCCCTTCTTTCAGCGGAAGCAGCGGATCCTGCACCCTGTAATAAAAGATCCCGGCAGGCATGGCTGTTCTGCCCTCTCTTCCGAGCAGTTCTTTTCCGGCGTTCATGTAAATTGACAGCTGGAGCTGCAGCCCGTAATAGATCTTTGCGGGGTCAAATGAGACGTCGCCCGTCTTATAGTCAATAATCCGGAAATAACTGACGTCGCCGCTCTCGCAGACATCGATGCGGTCGATTCGTCCCCCGAGCCTCATAATCTTTCCGTCGCCGAGGTCGAATTCGAGCGACTTCAGATCCTCTGTTTTTCTGAAATCAGCTTCCGCGCCGTAGAGTCGGAAATCTCCCGCCAGCGTGCCGAGCAGCTGCGCCTTCACGGAAGCTTCCAGCATGCGCCGGATTCTGGTAATCCCGTATTCACTGCGCTTTGAGGAATGAATCACTGAATCCCCGCCGACTTCCGAGACCGCCGCAAGCAGCGCCTCATCGGCCAGTCGCAGATGGAATTCCTCGTCCGGGCAGTCTTCATTTCCGGAGACGGCGCCGGCGTACAGCTCTAGCGACCTGTGAACGATATTGCCGAAATCAAGACCGGTAAATTCATAGGCAGGCCGCGGAACGAGCCGCAGTCCGTAATCGAGGAAATGGCGGAATTCGCACTCAAAGAACCTTTCCAGCCGCGACGCTGAATTGTGGAGAACATTTCCGTAAAGAGCGGATGCCGCAGCTCGGCTGATCCGGTCCTCGCCGCGGATCTCCCCTGCGGCGGCAAGCAGCTTCTCCGCATAAAGAGCGTAATCCGGATGCCGGAGAAAGTAGGAAAATGCCTCGCGGGATGCGCCGTCCGGCTGATTGTCCGGTATCCCCTGGAGAATGCCGGACAGATAGGACGCCGCGTCGCCGCCGCACTCGATCAGCGTCTCCGGTGATTTTTCCGGCGTCTTAACCCGCAGATCCGGAAACATCCTCAGGATCTCACCGATCACATAGGACGGATGCGCGTCGCCGCCTCCCGGAAGAGTCCGGGAATAGCTCATAATCAGGCGGGTTGAAGGCTTTGACAGCATCAGATAAAGATAAAACCGGCCGATGGATACAGCGGTCCGGCCGAAGGGCTTTAGTGAAATATCCCTCTTCGAGAGATTTTCTCTGTCCGCATCGGTGAGAAGTCCCTGACTGCTTTCCGTCTTTGGAACCATCCCCTCATTCATACCCGCAAAGATCAGTGTTTTGACGCCGGGAATACGGCTTCGCTCCACGTCGCAGATCAGCACGCGGTCGCTTCCCGGAGGGATGATCGCAATTCTTCCCTCCGAAAATCCGGCGAGAAGGAGAGCTGCGTAATCGCGCATGGAAATGCGCTCGTCGCCAAGAACAGCCACGAGTTTATCGAGAAAACCGCAGACGTACGGATACACCTGGGAGTACTCCCTCGCCAGGTCCGGGCGGCCGCCCGCGTTAAATGCCTCCGTCATCTCCTTCAGTTTCTGATAAGAGCCGCAGGCACTGATGAATTCATAGAGCGCGGCGGATTTTTCCCTCACCGTGCCGCCCCGCTTCGAAAAAGCCTCCGTAAGAGGCTGCAGCATGGCGCAGACCCGCTTTCGAAGGTCATTGAGTTCCGGAACTTCCGCAGGATCTTCCCCCCGGTATGAGGAATAGAAATCCTTCTGCCACCGTTTCTTTCCTTTGATTCCGAATCCGAGAACATAGTTTTCCAGCCGGTCTGCCGCTTCACGGTCAATCCCGGAGAAAGGACTCTTAAGAAACCGGAACATGGTCTCATACGAATAGTCCTCGGCACAGGCCTGTACCGAAGCTCTTATAAACTCAATAAACGGATTCTGAAGGAGACTCCGCTTCTCATCGATAAAGAAGGGTATACCCGCGGCGCGCAGACTCTCCTTCAGGTAATCTCCGTACACGTCGAGATCGCCGGCGGCAACCGCTATGTCGCTGTAGTGCAGTCCTTCCTCACGGATGATTCTTGTAATCGTCCTGGCGATTTCCTCCGCTTCGGCGCGCGGACTCCCCGCTTCGAAGATGCGGATCGACTCACCGCCGCCCCTAAATACCGCGGGATGTCGTCTGAACAGATTCTGCTCGAGATGAAAAAGCTCCGGAGAAGCCGAAAACCTCGTATTTTCGCCATGAAACGCCTTGACGGATTCTCTGACCGGAACTCCCGCTTCCTCCGCGGAGCGCGTCAGAATGCGCATGGTCTCCAAAGACATCGCAAAAAGCTCCGTTTTATCCTGCGTACCGGAAATGCTTGCGGAAGGATCCGCGGTAACCGTCACATAGACGTCCCGCGCAATAGAAAGGAATGTGCGGATCAGACGCACCTGTACCGGCGTGAAACCGGTAAAGCCGTCGAACGCCATCACGCTGTCACGAATGATGGAAGATCTTTCAGCCAGAGCGCAGAAAACATCCGGAACATCCTCCGCAGTCATATAGCTGCCTTCCATCTTTTTCCGGAATTCCGCATAAACCGCGGCAATATCCGAAAGTTTGTACCTGAGCATCGGAGGAAGCTCCCTGCCGCCCTCCCTGACTGTCGCAAAGAGATCCTCCGGACTTACGTCATAGAGCATCAGTTCGGAGATAACAGCCTTCATCTGCGCCGTATATTCGGGTTTCTTAAGATATCCCTTGAAAAAGGACAGCCCGCTGTCGATCTCAAGCGCCACTTTCTCAAGGATAAAGCTCTTTCCGATCTCCTCCAGCAGCTCCGTGTCATGATATCCCGTCTCGGAGAACACTCTGTACGCAAGCCGGTTGAGACTTATGACCTCGAGATTAAGAACGGTTTTTTGCGGATGCAGGCGGACAAGCTCCCTCTGCGTCTGCATCGTATACTGTTCAGGCACAATTAAAAAGAAGCGGCGGTCTTTCGCCGCTTCCGACTGTCTGATCAGCTCCGTAAGGAGCATCGTGGTTTTCCCTGATCCGGCGCTGCCGGTATAGAAAGTCAGTGCCATATCATATCCTTCAGTACAATATCCGTAACGCCTGCCGACGCCTTGCCCTTTATGTCGCCGGACGAAAGACCGACAGCCGTCATCACCGTGTAGAGGAAGAAATTATAGCTGTAATCATCAAAACACATGTGAAGAAGATAAATCACGACGCACGTCCCGATCAGGTTGAACAGCAGTTTCTTCTTCGCGAAGAGAAGCCTCCTGAACAGTACAAAAAGGCCGAGTATCAGGAAAATAAAGGGAACCGCTCCGTATTTCGCGAGGCGGTTGAGATACTGGCTGTGCGCATGATTGGTAACATTGCCGCTCTTAAGCGTAAAGGTCAGATGCTCTCCGCTGCCGAACAGCGGGTGAGCCTTCAGGTAGTCTACAGCCTGCGCCCAGAGGACATCACGCCCCGTAAATGTAGCATTTCTCCCCAGACTCTTAATCAGGGACTGAAGCGGCGCAAACACTGTCCCCATATAGATGGAAATCATAAGAACCGCAAGAATTACGGCAAGCACCCAGGGTTTCACGCCCCTCATGACCGGCAGGAAGTACTGGGTTGCGATGTAGACAACCAGAAGAAGCAGAAGACAGGCCGTTGAGCTCGATGAATCAGCCACAACCGCACCTGCGGTAAAAATGACGATGAGCCAGCCGATCCTCGGAACCTCGCGCCTGAAAAACCCCTTCAGGGCAAAATAGCTGAAAATAAAACAGAAATAATAAGGAAACGCCGTATTCTTTCCGCCCAGCAGATAGTAGGCGTCGTCCGCCTTGATCCAGCCATGGGGGTGGATAAAGATGGACGCGCAGCCGATCAGGCTGAGTGTCCCGAACATAAGCAAACCGGATTCCAGGAATAATTCCGGTGAACGCCGCATCATGATGCCGCAAAGAAGAATAAAGCCCAGATAATTGTAGATCTGCCCGGCGATTCCGGCGCCGATCGATCCGTTCACGACACAGGAAACCGCCATCAGCAGCACATGCAGAAAGAAAAGAACTGCGGCTTTATCGCATACAAGCTCGCGTATTACGTATTTTCTGAGACAGTAAAGGAAGGCCCAAGACGCAGCAAAGAGCCTTCCGAGAAGAAACAGATCGGCAACGGCGGAAAAAAACCGCGCATAATAACCGAATCTTACAAACAGGTTAAATGAAAGCGGTTCAAAGAACGGCAGAAGCAAAAGAGCACACGCGACATGGCCGGTTGTGACAAATCCTGCGCTCTCCTTCCTTGTCATCTGAAGACACCGCCTTTCTTACAGTTCACAGTTTCCTACAGTTCTCGGGAACGGAAGAACGTCCCTGATATTCTGCATGCCTGTCAGATACATGACGCAGCGCTCGAAGCCAAGTCCGAAGCCCGCATGTCTCGTGGTTCCGTACTTTCTGAGATCCAGGTAAAAATCATACTGGCTGAGGTTCATGCCGAGTTCTTTCATTCTTCCGGCAAGTTTATCGAAATCCTCTTCTCTCTGGCTTCCGCCCATAATTTCACCGATACCCGGAACAAGGCAGTCCATCGCGGCAACGGTCTTTCCGTCGTCGTTCTGCTTCATGTAAAACGCCTTGCAGTCCTTCGGATAATTAATCACGAAAATCGGCTTCTTGAAGACCTCCTCGGTCAGATAGCGCTCGTGCTCTGTCTGAAGCTCTTTTCCCCACTCCGGTTTGTACTCGAATGCTTTTCCGGACTTCTGCAGAATGTCGATCGCTTCCGTGTAGGTAATCCTGCCGAAATCGGATGACTCGACATGATGGAGACGCTCGAGCAGCCCCTTATCGACGAAGCTGTTAAAAAATGCCATCTCCTCCGGAGCGTTTTCGAGCACGTAGCGGATAATGTACTTCAGCATTTCCTCCGCGATATTCATGTCATCCTCAATATCCGCAAAGGCCATCTCCGGCTCGATCATCCAGAATTCCGCCGCATGCCTGGTCGTATTCGAGTTCTCTGCGCGGAAGGTCGGTCCGAAGGTATAGATGTTTCTGAAAGCCTGGGCGAAAGTCTCGCCGTTCAGCTGTCCGGATACCGTGAGGTTGGTCGGCTTCCCGAAGAAATCCTCCGTATAATCAACCGTGCCGTCCTCATTTTTCGGAATATTTGCAAGATCCATGGTCGTCACCTGGAACATCTCGCCGGCGCCTTCGGCGTCCGATCCCGTAATCAGCGGCGTATGGACATAGACAAATCCTCTCTCCTGGAAGAATTTGTGAATCGCGAAGGCGATCAGGGAACGAACCCTGAACGTCGCCTGAAATGTATTCGTCCGCGGACGGAGATGGGGAACGGTTCTCAGGAACTCCATGCTGTGGCGCTTTTTCTGCATGGGATAATCCGGTGTGGACGCACCTTCGACTTCAACTGTGTCAGCCTGGATTTCAAACGGCTGCTTCGCCTCCGGAGTCGCAACGAGCGTGCCCGTAACGATCACCGCCGAGCCCACGCTTAAGTGGGAAACCTCGGAAAAATTATCCATTCCGTCGTTGAATACAACCTGAAGCGTCTCAAAATATGTGCCGTCGTGTACGACGATAAAGCCGAACGACTTGGAATTCCGGATACTTCTTACCCATCCTCCGACAGTAATCTTTTTGTCGATATAGGATTCGCGATTTTTATAAATATCTCTGACTGTCACTAGTTTCAGCATAGTAAGCAATCTCTCCTTTAAACTGTCATTTACCGGCACCCGCTGTATCCGCGTGACCGCGTGCCCACAATTATACTCCCGCAGGCAGGCGTTGTCCATCCCTGCAGGGAAGCGGACATGCTGCGGCCTCAGTCATTTTTAATCGTAGCCTGCTCTTCGATGTAGCTCACGAACAGATTTCCGCCGGCAAGCATACTGGCCGTGCTGTCATTGATGCCCATATAGTAATGCTCGCCCGTCTCGAAGTTGTACAGCAGCGTATTGTACCGGTCATATCCGACGATGACGGTATTCTTGCCGTCCGCAAGCCTCGTCGCGACCGCCCTTCCCTGTGAAACCTGATATAGAACCTGGTCAAGTGTGCATCCGCTTAGGTTGATAACAGTGACGGCGGAATCGTCCGTCATCTGTCTGAGCGCGCCTGCGTTCAGTGTTCCGCTTAAAAACGCCTCCGGGATATCTTCGTTATGCAGTTCATTTTTCGTCTGCTTGTTTCCCCGCTCGTAGATGTACTGCCACTCCTCATTGAGCACGGTACCCACATTTTCATCCGCGAGTCTTACCGCTGCCGACGGATCCGTCATAATACTGATCAGCTTTCCGCCGCCGTATACATAGTAGAGCGTGAAATCATCCTCCGGATCGATTTCAATCTGAACGTTGTCCGTCAGGATATAGCGCATCCTGAAATCAGAAGAAGTCGGATTCGGATTCGAGATCGTCTTCGGCATCCGGAGCTGAAGTACAACGCCCTGCCTCGTCGAGCTGTCAAGGTTGACGCTCACGCCGCCGGCATCGCTCTGCCTGTTGTTGATAATGTTGTCTGTCGGCGCTTCCGCGTAGCCTGAAGCGGACTTCGACACTCTCGTCAGACGGGCAAGTCCCGGCTCCATATCAACGTCGGTCACATAAAGACCGTCCTGATAATAATCCTTAACAAGCGTTCCGGAGAACTCCTCGATCTTAAGCTCCTTCATCGCAAATGTCACCGCGCCGGAAGGATCTTCCGTCACATCCGCGGCGTCCGCGATGCCGTAAACAAAATCGTGGTTGAGGAAGCCGATCGCACGGATAAACTGCCCGTCAGGCGCCTCAATCTCCCGCATTTCCCCCGAATCAAGATTCATGATCGTAACTCTGGTGGAGGTATTGCTGCTCATTTCCTCCATCCATGCAATTTCAGCGCCGGACGCCGATGAAACCAGACAGTCCGGATTTACGTCCTCAAGCACCGGCGTCGCCGTTCCGTCCGACAGCTCGATGTGGTACACGACTCTGGACAGATAGAGATAGGCCTCACCGCTTTTGTTGATGTAATCCAGCTTCCCCAGGTCCTGCTCCAGCTGCTCGAAGGACTTCGTGTAGGGCACAAACGCCCTCTCGGTCACGGCTGTGGTCTCCGCATTATAATGACAGATCGACACACCCATACTGCCCTCGTGCTTTCCTCTGCTCATATAACCGTAGACCGTAAAGTCAATGCCTCCGCCCTCGGAAGCGCGGATAATGTGGAAACCGTAATCCTCGTTATCGTACCGCTCGTCGGTCCCGTTCTCCGTGTCATGCATGGAGAAGACCCGCGCGATCTTTTCAGCCGCGTCGTTGTACTCAAACAACTCGCCGGCCTGGACGAACGCAACCGTATCGGAGGTTTCGTTCGTTACATACTGGATGTCCCTGTCGGCGATGCCCAGATTAATTCCGGATGCCGATACGGAACCGGAGGCCGCAGGATCAAAGACCTGCTTGGCGGAGCGGTTGAAGTTCAACAGCATCATTCTGCCGTTGTAATACCGGAGCCTGTAGTATTCGTGAACCCGGTAAATCTCCTGTCCCGCGTCGCCGTCCGCCGTGATCAGGTAATCCGTCGTGAGGGAACAGGTCTCTCCGTAGATATCACGGATGGTCGGTATCGCCTTGCGGTAAATCTGCGGATTAAGATTTCCCCAGGTAACCTGACGAAGTGAAGACTTTAAGTTCACGTTGGTAAATGAGTTATTCGTGATGGTAACATCCGTTTCAAGGTAGGTGTTAAGATCCGAAGCCCCGTTCTGATTGATGCAGCCCTCGTAAAAATCGTAGACAAACTGCACATAGCGTTCGGTGACCGGGTCTGACCGCTGAACGATTCTCGCATAGTAATAGATTTCCTGCGTATCCGTCTGGATCGTAAACCGGATCGGATACTCCCGGTTCATCAGGACGGGTTCCGATATGGAAAATGTGGCCGTCCTGTAATCGCCGTCATTCTGAAAATTTCCGATCTTGGCATTTTCGATGACGATGCCGGTATCCGGCGCCGAAACCTCGTATGATACGGAGCGGACGTTATTCCGGTAAGCCTTATAGGATACCGTGACCGAGCGCTTGGTCGTCATCGGAATCAGCGCTTCCCGCATGTTCTTCGCGTCCATTTCCATGGTGAAGCCGGCCATCCGGTCCACCTTGTTGCCCCCGATATCAATGCACATGACAGGAAGCGTCGGATCAGATAGATCCGACGCGCTGACTGTCTGCTGCCGCTGCAGCAGCGACAGGTTGGAAAACCCCGCCACTCCCGCAACAAAGACAACAATATACAATAACCACTTAAATATTCCTTTTTTCACTCTATACCTTACCTGCCCGACACGCCGATTCGTACGAGCGACCTGCGAAGCTTGGCTTCAGCAGCAGCATACTCCTGATCGGTCAGACCTCCTTTGGCAAGTATTTCCTCCGCCCTGCTCTTTGCCTCCCTGGCTCTGTCAATATCGATATCATCCTGCCACTCCCAGGTGGTGGCCAGTACCCTGCAGGTTCCGTCCATCACGGAGAGCATGCCGCCGATGCAGGCGGCCGTCCGCCGCTGACCGTCCGGAAGGACGACTTCTGCCTTTCCCATGCCGAGCGCAGTGCAGAAATTGACGTGACCCGCAAGTATCGCAAGATCACCGGTTATGGCCCGGCAGATAATCCTTTCTGCCTCGCCATCAAAGAGCAAACCGTCGGGAGTTCCTATCTTCAGCGGAAAGGTCTTCATAAAATGCCCCCTTACCGTTGCTTTGCTTTTTCAAATACGTCGTCGATGGTTCCGGCAAACAGGAAGCAGCTCTCGGGGATCTCGTCGCATTCGCCGTCGAGGATCATCCTGAAGCCTCTCAGCGTCTCTTTCAGCGGCACATACTGTCCCGGCATACCGGTGAACTGCTCCGCGACAGAGAAGCTCTGGGAGAGATATCTCTGGATCTTTCTCGCACGGTTGACGGTGAGCTTATCGTCCTCGGACAGCTCGTCCATACCCATGATCGCGATGATATCCTGCAGCTCCTTGTATCTTTGCAGAACCTGCTGCACCATTCTCGCAACCTCGTAGTGCTCCGTGCCGACGATTTCCGGAGAAAGGATACGGCTCGTGGAATCAAGCGGATCCACGGCAGGATAAATACCGAGACTTGCGATATCTCTTGAAAGAACCGTCGTCGCGTCCAGATGAGAGAATGTCGTGGCAGGCGCCGGATCCGTCAGGTCGTCAGCCGGCACGTATACTGCCTGAACCGATGTAATCGATCCCTTTCTCGTGGACGTGATACGCTCCTGAAGCGCGCCCATTTCCGTCGACAGCGTCGGCTGGTAACCGACCGCTGAAGGCATACGGCCGAGAAGCGCGGAAACCTCGGAACCGGCCTGCGTGAAACGGAAGATATTGTCAATGAACAGAAGCACGTCCTGATTCTTAACGTCACGGAAGTACTCAGCCATCGTAAGACCGGAAAGACCGACTCTCATTCTGGCTCCCGGCGGCTCGTTCATCTGTCCGTATACGAGGGCAGTCTTGTCGATAACTCCGCTCTCTTTCATTTCACCGTAAAGGTCATTGCCCTCACGGGTTCTCTCGCCTACGCCCGTAAATACTGAAATGCCGCCGTGGGCGGTAGCGACGTTATGAATCAGCTCCATGATAAGAACCGTTTTCCCGACGCCGGCGCCTCCGAACAGACCGATCTTTCCGCCCTTCGCGTAAGGGCAGATCAGGTCAACGACCTTGATGCCGGTCTCAAGAATCTCAGTAGCCGGCATCTGTTCCTCATAGGACGGCGCACTTCTGTGAATCGGCCATCTCTCTTTCACTTCCGGAGCAGGCAGATTATCCACCGGATCGCCGAGAAGATTGAATACTCTTCCGAGGCACTCATCGCCGACCGGAACAGTAATCGGTCCTCCCAGATCCACGGCCGGGGTACCCCTCACCAGTCCGTCCGTAGAATTCATGGCCACGCAGCGGACGGTATTGTCTCCGATCTGCTGCGCCACTTCCGCAGTCAGTTTTCTGCCGTCTATATCAATTTCTATGGCATTCAGCAAAGCCGGCAGCTCATCATGGGCAAACCGGATATCCAGAACGGGACCGGTAACCTGCACTACACGGCCTGTATGCTTATCGCTCATTAAAAGCCTCCTCATTATGTATACTGCATAGGGTAATGCTGTCCTTTTACACCCCTTCGGCGCCGGCAACGATCTCCGTGATTTCCTGCGTGATGCTGGCCTGCCGCGCCCGGTTGTAATTCAGCTGCAGCTTGTCAATCATCTCCTGCGCGTTCTTTGTCGCGGAATCCATCGCCATCCGCCTTGCCGCAAGCTCGCTTGCGACACTCTCGCAAACCGCGCCGTAGATCAGTCCGGCAAGGTATTCCGGGACAATGGCGTCAAACACCTGTGAAGCATCCGGCTCGTAAAGAATCAGGTTCCTGATTTTTTTCAGATGCTCTGGATCCTCCGACTCTTCCAGATCATTGAGGGGAAGGATCGGAAATGTGTCCGCGCGCTGCGACATCATGGATATAAAGGTTGTATAGCACAGCTTCACATGGCCGTACTTGCCCTCGCGGAAGTTCGCGCAGAGCAGTTTGGCAATGGTAAAACAGTCGGATATCTTGATCGGCGCTACTTCGGCGAACTGCTCGGAGAGCATCGGAATCCGCCGTCTCGCCGCATATTCCACAACCTTTTTTCCGATGGGTAAAACCGTGATCTCACCGGGTTCGCCGGCACTGTCAGCCTCGAGTTTCCGGAACAGATTTGCGTTATACCCGCCTGCCAGTCCGCGGTCGCCGCCGATCACCACATAACAGGTTCCGTCGGCGCTGCTCGGCCGGACATACGGCGAAGAAAAATCCGTATTGCCGTTTGCGATATCGCGGAGCGTCTGATGCAGTTCCTCAAAATAAGGTCTTGCCGTCTCCGCCCGTGTTTTAGCCCTGCGCAGTTTGGAGGAAGCTACCAGTTCCATTGCTTTGGTAATCTGCATCGTGCTCTGCACGCTTTTGATCCGCAGCTTTACCGCTTTCATATCAGAAGCCATTGCACATTCCTCATCTTCAGCTTAATTATTGCGCAAGTCCGCTTACGGCTATATAGGATTTGAGCACTTCTCCCAGCGCTTCCTCGGTCTCTTTTTCGAAATTGCCGGTACTCCGTATGACATTCATCACGTCGCATGCGGCAGCGTCCGTATCGAGATAGGTATACAGCCCGCTCTCGAACTCACGGATCTTATCTACCGGAATATCATTCAGGTAACCTCTCGTTGCGGCGTAGATAATCGCAACCTGCTTCTCCACCGGGATCGGATTGCTGCGGTCCTGTTTAAGGACCTCCACAATACGTTCGCCAAGAGCAAGTCTCGCTTTGGTATCCGCATCCAGATCCGAACCGAACTGGGCAAAGCTTGCCAGCTCGCGGTATTGGGAGTACAGCAGCTTCAGCGTACCGGAGACCTTCTTCATGGCCTTAATCTGTGCGTTTCCGCCGACACGGGAAACAGAGATGCCGGGGTTGACCGCCGGCATGATGCCGGAGTGGAACAGCTCGGTCTCAAGGAAAATCTGTCCGTCCGTGATCGAGATAACGTTTGTCGGAATGTAAGCAGATACATCCCCGGCCTGTGTCTCAATAATCGGAAGAGCGGTCAGCGATCCGCCGCCATGCGCCTCATCGAGCTTTGCGGCACGCTCAAGGAGCCTTGAATGCAGATAGAATACATCGCCCGGATACGCCTCGCGTCCCGGCGGTCTGCGGATCAGCAGCGAAAGAGCTCTGTAAGCGACTGCGTGCTTGCTGAGATCGTCATATATGATCAGGACATGTTTGCCCTTGCTCATAAATTCCTCGCCGATCGCGCATCCGGTATAAGGCGCGATATACTGAAGAGGACTTGCCTCCGAAGCCGTAGCCGCGACGACGATCGTATAGGACATGGCGCCCGCACGGGTCAGACCGTCAACCAGAGAAGCGACTGTTGAGCGCTTCTGGCCGATCGCCACGTAAATGCAGATTACGTCCTTATCCTTCTGGTTTACGATTGTATCCGTCGCAATGGTCGTTTTTCCGGTCTGCCGGTCGCCGATGATCAGCTCGCGCTGTCCTCTTCCGATGGGAATCATCGAGTCAATGGCCTTGATTCCGGTCTGGAGCGGCTCAAACACCGGCTGTCTTTCACAGATGCCCGGAGCTGTGTTCTCGATCGGTCTCCACGCGTCGGCATCGATCGGTCCGGCGCCGTCCACCGGCTGTCCGAGAGCGTTGACAACTCGTCCCAGCATCTTCTCTCCGACGGGAACCGACACGACTTTCCCCGTGCGCTTGACGCTCTGACCTTCACCGATCTCATTTTCGGAAGAGAAAAGAACAATGGAAACACTGTTCTCTTCCAGGTTCTGAGCCATGCCGAAGCTTCCGTCCTCAAACTCCAGGAGCTCGCCGGCCATGCAGTTCGTCAGTCCGCTGGCACGGGCAATTCCGTCGCCCACCATCAGGACCGTTCCGGTTTCACTCTGCTGAATTGCATTGTCATAATACTTGATCTGACTGCGAATGACCCTGGATATTTCTTCAGGTTTTAATTGCATGCTTCCTTACCTATCCTTATAATGTCAGTTCCTTAAGGCTTCGTGCGATGCCGCTGATCCTGGATGAAAGAGTGCCGTCAAGCGCTTTTCCGTCCATCTCGACTCTGATTCCGCCAAGCAGCTTCGGATCAACCTTTTTAATCATAATCACCTTCTTGCCGCTGGTCTTTTCAAGCTTTGAAAGGAGCGCGGCTTCCTGCGCTTCGGAAAGCGCCACAGCGCTGGTGACATATGCCCTGGTAATATTGTGGTCAGCATAATAATGCTCCTCAAAGGCTTCCACGCAGTCGCCGAACTCGCGCATGTAGCCCTTTTCACAGAGCAGCTTGATAAAATTGATCAGATACGGATGTACCTGTCCGCGAAGCGCCTCGTCAATCAGTCCGGCGCGCTCCTTTAAATCCACTGCCGGCTCCTGCAAAAGGGAGATATAGTCCGGGTTTTCGGAAAATATTTCCCGCACCTGCGCAGCCTGCTGCATCAGCTCATCGGACAGACCTTCGTCTGACGCCAGTTCATACAGACTGCTGCCGTAGAGTCTGGCTTCCTTTGTCATAATTCTTCACCAACATTTCCGATATACTCGTCAATGAGCTTCCGGTGATCGTCTTCACTGATTTCACGCTCTATCACCTTGCCGGCGATATCCATGGCCAGGGAGCCGATCTCATTCTTGATCTCATTGACAGCCTTCTTCTTCTCCTGCGCGATATCATTCTCAGCTTTCACTTTGATAGCCGCGGCCTGCCGGTTGGCTTCCTTAAGAATTTCTTCGCTCTGGGCGCTGGCATTCTTCTGGGCGTTGCTCACGATTTCATTGGCTCTCGACCTTGCCTGCGCCATATTCTCTTCGTATTCCGTCTTCATGGCGATCGCTTCCTGTTTCGCCTTTTCGGCGTCAGTTATCTCAGCGTCAGCCATTGCCCTGCGCTTTGCCAGGACTTCGCGGATCGGTTTAAACAGAAATTTCTTAATCAGAAAAGCCTGCAGGAAAAGGTTGAGGATCTGCGCAATGAATGTCCAAGGCACTACCGTTACCAGTTCCTGTACCTTCATCGATCATTTACCTCCTGATTATACACTTCGGATGCCCGGACCTCGTAAGATCAGCCAAGGAAGTTCATGAACATGCCGGGAGCAACGAAGATGAGAAGCAGACCGGTAACAAAGCCGTAAATACCGGTTGTTTCAGCGATAGCGCAGCCGAGAAGCATGGTCGGCGTGACGTCGCCTCTGCATTCGGGCTGACGTCCGATTGCTTCAAGTGCCTTCGCAACAGCGTTACCTTCGCCGATACCGGGGCCGATACCTGCGATCAGAGCACATCCGGCACCAATGCCGCAGCCTGCCAGCGCAATACCTTTAGCGAGAACTGTAAAATCCATAGAGTACCTCCTGTAAAAAATAAAAGTAATTATAATATCCGTCTGTCAGAAGCATCCCTGCTCCGGCAATTAACCCGGCTCTGCCGCGTTAGCGATATACATGGTTGTCAGCATGCAGAAAATAAACGCCTGCATTACCCCGGAGAACCAGTCAAAGTAGACTGACAGAACAGCCGGAATTCCCACATCCAGAATCGGGATCTTCGAAAGAACCGCACCGATGGCACCGGGAAGAAGGCCCAGAAGCGCACTGCTGGCGACAGCGAGCGCGGCATAGATCAGCGCGTTGATGACGACACCCGATAAAATGTTGCCGAAATGACGGCACGCCATACTGATGGGCGTCGCTATTTCCGAAAGGATATTGAACGGGGTCATCACCGCGATGGGGGACGTAAAACCGAGCAGATATCCGCCGACGCCGTTAGCTTTGATCTTCTGATGTGTGATCATGATAAAGACGACCACCGCCCATGCTGCTTCGGTTGACAGATCCGCTGTCGGACTTCGAAGCCCCACGAGTGAGATGAGGTTCGAGACCACGCTTGTAACGAAAAGAGCGGACACGAAGGGAATCATGTATCTGAACTTTTCGCCCATGTTTCCGATCACGAAATTATCCGCTGTCTCGACCAGAAACTCGGCAATCGCCTGTCTCGTGGAAATTTCCGTCACTTTCAGATTCCGCGTCAGGAATATGCACAGACCGGTAATAAGAAGCATCACCAGCCAGCTGACCACAAGCGTCTCGGTGATGGAAAACTGTCCGAGCACCGGAAATTTAAATGGAAACGTATAGAATATCTTTGCGCCGGTAATATCTATGTTCATACCGTCACCTCTCAGGTAAAAATTGACTGCTTCCGTTCTTTTTATTTAACAATGCCGAAAAGTGCCATGATCTTGATTCCCAATGACGGGAAAAGCAGGGGCACAATGCCTGCCACAAAATAAAAGCAGGGTGCAGCTATCGCTATGACAACCCACAGCATCTGCATCATCATTCTGCGGGAATAGCTGGCTTTCATGCGTTTTCCCGCCAGATCCTCATCTTCGGTATTTACAACCTGCTGTACGGTAAGGCCCATAAGGAAAAAGTTAAGAACCGCCACAAGGCATCCGCCAAGTCCGCCCAGTATAACCCGGTAGTCGAACGGCACCTGCTCCGGCATCATCCTGTGAAGGACAAAAAAAACAATCCACATGAGCACAGTGAGCACTGCTGTCGCCGCGGCAACATGTACTGTCTCTTTTTTGACTGCGGGTGAAAGCTCCTGCATCTTCTCTCTCTTTCCTTTAACGGATCATTCATGCCTGTTGAATGAAATGGTCCTGTCTTTCTTTTCAGCCTCTTTCTTCTCGTCTTTCAGCACCTGCCGGCAGAATTTCCATGCCACCATGGCGGAACTGCCGAGCCCGAGAATCAATCCGGGAATATAAATCCACATGCCGATCCCGGTTTTCCGGATCAGCAGATAACAGCCCCCGAGGCAGAGCACCGTCGGCACTAGAAGCGTAAGCCCAAACTGCGTCAGCATCGACAGCTGTTTCAGTATTTCTGAAATATTCTTCATGCGTCCGCCTGTTTCATAATGTGTATTTCCGACACCATTCCAATCCATCTTATCTTATTTTCGAATATCTGTCCATAAAGAATCACAAATAAATCGGCCTGCAGCGGCAGCCGTTTTTCCGGCAAACCCCTTTTCAGCCGTGTATATCAAAAGAGTCCGGTTCTGTGTGAAAACTGAGCGTTTTTCCGGTAAGCGGATGAACGAACTCAACGCCCGTGGAACAGAGGCAGAGCGACGGCCACGGTTCCCCGCCGTACTTCACATCACCGAGAATCGGCATGCCGGCGTGCGACAGCTGAACCCTGATCTGGTGATGCCTGCCGGTGTGCAGCGTTATGCCGAGCAGGCTCTCTCCAATCCGTCTGTAGTCGAGTACCGCCTTCTTCGCGTGTAATCTTGTCACTTCATCCGGCGCTGCAACTCTCGACATGTTGTTTCTTGCGTCTTTTACAAGATAATCCGTCAGGGTATCCGCATCCTTCGGAATGGTTCCGGAAACCTTTGCGGTATATTCCTTTTTCAGTCTGCCGTCGCCAAGCTGCGCAGTCAGCAAAGCCGCTGCCTTCTTCGTTCCCGCTAATACCAGAAGCCCCTCTACCCCTCTGTCCAGGCGCTGTACGATATGTACCTCTCCGAACGCATTTTTCAGCATTGACTCAAGGTCGCTTTCATATACTTTTGCGCTCTGTACAGCAAGGCCGGCCGGCTTTCGAAGAACGATTACCGACCGGTCTTTGTACTGTATCATATCCTCAAGATTCCACTGCGGCATACTACACCTCTCACTGACCCTGTACGTAAACCTGAAAATACGGCGGACATCCGCATTCCGTTCCGCCCGCTGTATAGTTCAGCCCCCTGTACCCCACCTGCGCCTCTGCGGCGTTGAGGCGGGGGACTGATCACACGGGTAAAGCGGACACTCGCAATCCGCTGCGCTGCCTGCTCGTGAACCGAACCATGACCGCTTACCGCGGCCACGGGTAAAGCGGACACTCGCAATCCGCTGCGCTACTTGCTCGTGAACCGTGGCCGCTTACAGCGGCATCTCAGCGGGGGCTTTAACCCCCGCTGAGACGACCAGCCCCCCTATACCCCCACCTACGCCTCTGCAGCGTTGAGGTGGGGGACTGATCACACGGTTCAAACAACAGATAAGCGGCCGTCGTATTACCATCTGTGTATTACGGCGACCGCTTAGAATTCTCCGTTATTCAATTTATATTATACCTCTTCTTCTGGATTTTGAGGATTCCTTTTTGTCCTCGATTGAGAAGATTAACAGGAATCTATTTGGAAGTTTTATTTTTATTCCCGGCTCACTGTTTTACATTCATTTCAGATCAATTCTGCTTCGAATCTGTAGAATAAATATCGTCTCGTCGTAATTTTCGATGATGCTTCGTCCTGTCTGATATGAATGATAAATCAGTTTAGAAATTTTATATCGATTTTTCAATGCCAGTCTATACGTTCGCCTGCATCCGGTCTACATCGGCATGCGGTTACTTGTCTCTGATCATTGCGGTCTCCATAATGAAGAGTTTCACGTCGGCGCTCGGTTTTATTCCCGGCAGCCCGGTTCATTATGAAATGGCAGTTATCTGTTTGATTCTCTCAATATGACTGGCCAGCTGATATACCTTTTTGCTTTCTCTTTGATCTCTGTCAACTGTATGCTCGGCATACTATACGGAAAAAGGCTTTCTGGTCGGGAACTGCTGTGCCCTGCCATCGTCATATTGAGGAGCTCCGTAGATCGGTTCTTCTAATGTTCTCAACGGACCACCCTCCTTTTACTGGCTTCAGTCTTTACCGTTCCTGCTTTTTTCTTCGTCTAAAATAATCTGTTCCGGATTTCTCGTCTCCGGATACCTGACCTGCACGGAAGACTGAAATGGTTTATAGTTCCTGTTTTTTTATCTCCTTTGTTTTTGTTGATAATACTATAACAAAGGTCCGGATTATTGTCAAGCGATTTATTGAATTTTGGTTTATTATTTCATTTATATCGTCATTATTTGTATATTGTCTGATTTATTATATATTTTTAAAATTGTTTGCGCGCATTTGTACAATAAGCGGGAACCCGGCACCTGCGCCGGAATTCCCGCTGAATTATTTATCTCTTCATTCTGTAGTAGTTGATCAGACAGCCGTCCTCGATGATCTGCCTCTCATCATCCGTGAGATCCCCGAGGGACATCCCGAATCCGGAAGTTCCCTCATCTCCGATCACATATGCCTGAAGAACAGACTCTTTTGCAGCAACTGCCTTCCTGACTCCGGGAATCAGGATCCAGTCTCCCTTTCCGAAGGGCAGATCCCCGTCCTCTTTGACGATAAGCGGCAGCATTCCCCAGTTAATCAGGTTCGAGCGGTACCTCTTCGTAGCGTACTCATAGGCGATATTCGCCCATCCACCCAGCACCTTCTGGCAGGACGCCGCCTGTTCCCTGGCCGATCCGTCTCCGGGCTTTCTTGCAAAGACGGCGGAACCGATTCCGGTATTGTCAGGCGAAATATCTCCGCATACTTTACGTGCGGATTCAAGGACTAAGCGGAGCTCCGGAAGGGCTGCCGTGACTGCTGCCTCATCCGACGGGTTTTCTTCCCTCGCCTTTTCCGCTTTCTGAACCTCGAGAGCGTTTTCCACATATGCCGGATCTTTTCTCGAGAGGGCAAACGAAGCAAGCTTCAGCGGATTTGACCGGTAGGACGATGTCTCGCCCGACGGGATCAGCTCATCCGTCGTCGTAACGGGATCATGAATCTCCGAAACCACTTTGATCAGCAGATTTTCCGTGAGCCCCGGCATCTCCGGCCAGTCCTTGATGTTCGGTCCGAAGATCAGTTCCTCGTCCGGATCCGCGACTCCGTGGCTGTCAAACACACGGTTTCTGTAAATCGTCGAATCAAAGAAATACTGCGGACGGGAATACGTCCCGGCGAACTCAGCGGCAGACGTCAGCCTGCCCTGGCAGGCAGCCGTCGCTGCAATCGATCTGGCATCCATGAGCGCAACGGAAGAAATCTGTCCTTCCTGCACCTTCGATCCTTCGCGGTTCGGGAAGTTCCTCGTCGAGTGCCTGATTGAAAACGCATTATTTGAAGGCGTATCACCCGCGCCGAAGCACGGACCGCAAAACGCTGTTTTTATCACGGCACCGGTATCCAGAAGGTCCGCGAACACGCCGTTTTTCACAAGCTGTCTGTAGATCGGCATGGATGCGGGATAAATATTAAGCGTGAAAATGCCGCTGCCGATCGAACGTCCCTTAAGAATATCCGCGGCGTCGCAGATGTTTTCATAACCGCCGCCCGCGCAGCCGGCGATAATCCCCTGCTCCACATAAAGCCTTCCGTCACGGATCTTCCCGGTGAGGTCCACCGCTACATTTTCGCCGAAGGATACCTTTGCCCGTTCCTCTGCTTCCTTCAGGATGTCATACGGATTCTCATTGACTTCGTCGATGGTGTAGACGCAGCTCGGGTGATACGGCATCGCGATCATCGGCTTGATCTCCGAGAGGTCGATCTCAATGCAGCCGTCGTAATAAGCCGTGGGAGCCGGAGCAAGCGCTTTATAATCCCCGCTTCTTCCGTGGATTCTCAGATATTCCTCGGTCTTCTCATCCGTAACCCAGATCGATGAGAGACAGGTTGTTTCCGTCGTCATGACGTCGATGCCGATGCGCATGTCCATCGAAAGAGAAGCGACGCCCGGTCCCACAAATTCCATTACGCGGTTCTTTACATAGCCGCATTTAAACACTTTCCCGATGATCGCGAGGGCAATATCCTGCGGACCGGTTCCCGGTGTTACCTCGCCCGTCAGATAAACCGCAATTACTTCCGGCATCCGGATGTCATAGGTTCTTCCGAGAAGCTGCTTAACCAGCTCCGGTCCGCCCTCTCCCATCGCCATGGTGCCGATCGCTCCGTAGCGGGTGTGGCTGTCCGAACCGAGTATCATCTTTCCGCCGCCTGCAAGCATTTCCCTGGCGTACTGATGAATCACCGCCTGCATCGGGGGCACATAAACTCCGCCGTACTTCTTCGCCGCGGTCAGGCCGAATACATGGTCATCCTCGTTGATCGTTCCGCCGACAGCGCAAAGCGAGTTGTGGCAGTTGGTCAGAACATAAGGCATCGGAAACTTTTCCAGTCCGGACGCTCTGGCTGTCTGAATGATTCCCACATATGTGATGTCATGGGATGTCAGGGCGTCAAACCGGATCTTCAGGTTTTCATCCTCGCCGGACGTATTGTGCGCGGACAGGATTCCGTAAGAAATCGTCCCCTTCTTTGCCTCGGAAGCAGGGATCGGATCCGTGTCCGCAAGAACCCTGCCGTTTTTCAGATAAACCCCGCCACTGTGAAGCTTCATATCGGGCTACCTCCTGTTTTTGTCTTCTTCTGGTTCAGGCTGCTGTTGATCATCATCGCGAGCTTCATGGCGATCGCATCGTCAAAAACCCTGAGATCGAGCCCTGTCATCTGGTGCAGTTTTTCGAGCCGGTAAACAAGCGTGTTTCTGTGGACATACAGCTGTCTCGCGGTCTCTGCGATATTCAGGTTATTATCAAAAAATGCGTTTATAATCGATTTCGTCTCCTCATCGAAATCGTCCGGGCTTCCGTCTCCGAAAAGCTCCTTCAGGAACAGCCTCGACGACGCCTCCGGAAGATCATAGATCAGACGTCCGATCCCCAGCCCGGCATAATGAAGCACCGTCTCGCTGCTGTAGAAAATCCTGCCGATCTCAAGGGAAAGCACCGCCTCGCGGAACGCATCCGGCATTGCTTTCAGTGAATCCGCTTCACCGCCGTAACCGACTCTGACTTTAATCATCGCCTCCGAATTCAGCATATCCACGATCATGTGTGCCAGGGATAGCTTGTCTTCTTCCGTATCCTTCGCCCTGAACTGGCGGATCAGCACCGCGCGCTTCTCATCAAGAACCGCCTGAAGATCTCCGCTTTCCCGAAGAAACAGGGCCTTCAGGATATGCTCTGCCCTTTCCGCTTCGCCTTCCGGGCACTCTATGACGTACAGTACTCTTCTTCCGCTCTCCGGGATGTGAAATCTTGAAGCGGCAGCGTATATATCCGCGCTGTGGACATTTCCGTAAAGGAGATTTCTGACAAAATTCGTTCTGTCATACCGGTCACGGTAAGCGGCTGTAAGCATGGACAGCTTTTCAAGCGTCTCCCCGCCGTCATCGTTTCCGCCTTCCAGTACAAGATTCAATCCTGTAAGCCTGTTCAGCTCTTTCAGCGACCTGCTGATCTTTGCGTCCTCTGCCATAGAATAACCTCATTATCCGCGAACTGCTTTACATTATTACCCAGATGCAGTGTGAAAGTCAATTGTTTCGCATCGAAAAAGGAACCGCCCGACGAGCGATTCCTTTCTCTTTAAACAACATCATAAGGAGAATGTTATAATGTCTGATCAGTCTGTGATCGTCTTCTCTGTCTCTTTGTCGAAGTAATGTGTCTTGTCCATATCGAGCGCGAATGTGACCGTATCGCCAGCTCTTGCCGGTGTTCTCGGATTGACGCGGGCTGTCATCTGAGCGCCTGCGAAATCGAAATACAGGAAAACTTCAGCGCCGAGAAGCTCGTATACACGTACCGGAGCAGAGATTGTGGAGTTCGGGTTAGCCTTAACGAAAGCTTCTTCATCATGGACATCTTCCGGACGGATGCCGAGAACTATCGTCTTGCCGTCATAGCCGCCGTCGATGATCGCTTTCGCCTTGTCGGCCGGAACTTCAAGCTGGTTGTCGCCGACGGTCAGGGTGACGTTCTGTCCGTTGACCTTGACCTTCGCGTCCATGAAGTTCATCTG
>CADBRO010000251.1 GCA_902797075.1 uncultured Lachnospiraceae bacterium | reverse complement strand
GAGGAAGCCCATCAGCGCGCCCATGACCGCCGCCGAAACCGGATGCGTTCCGTCTCCGGTAAACAGCGAAACAATCAGGAAAAATGCAGCTGTAACAATCGTTACGGAGCTTGCCAGTCCGTCAAGCCCGTCCGTAAAATTCACGGCGTTAACCGTGCCGAGCACCGCGATGAAAAGCAGCGGCACAGCGAAAAACCCTATATTCACCGATTTTCCGCCGGTAAACGGAATGATAAGGTCGAGGGATGTTCCCCTGATTTTCGTTATATATACAAAGAAAACAGCGGTCACGGCAAACTCGCAAAGGAGCTTCTGCCAGGCGATCAGACCGTCTGAATTATGTTTTACAACCTTGAGATAATCATCAATAAAACCGATGACTCCGAAAGCAATTGTAAGAAACAGCACCGGTCCGGCGGACGGGAATCTCGGCAGAAATACCGCCGTCGCGATGAGGACCGCAATCAGAATCGCGATGCCGCCCATCGTCGGGGTGCCCGCCTTTTTCAGATGCGTTTCCATTCCGTAGGTCCTCTCAGTCTGGCTCATTTTAAGCCTCTGAAGCTGAGGGATAACAATCGGGCAAAGTCCCGCGCATATCACAAATGCGAGCAATGCCGGTACTACTGCTGAATAACTAATCATATATACCTCGTTTCCTGCCAAATGCGCGGTCAGTTGTTTTCCATTCCCGCTTCTTCGTTTGTATAGCCGTCTTCTTCCTGGGTATTTCCCCCCTCAGCCTGGTCCCCCGCCCCGGTTCCCTGAGGTTCGGGCACGTTGGTATCGGCTGCCGTATCCGCTTCTTCCTCGCCGGTCGGATTATCAAAGTCCAGCGCCAGATACGTATTTTCGGGATTTGAAGGTTCATCCGGATACACATTCATATACGGAAGAATCTGCTTCAGGATATCGCGCGCGATCCACTGCGGATAGCGGTTATCCGCCTGCTCCTCGACGTTTGGCTCGTCGACGATGCAGTAAATGACAACCTGCGGATTATCATACGGGACAAAGCCGATAAATGATACCAGATATTTCCCGTTGCCTCTGGGGATCTTCTGCGCTGTTCCCGTTTTTCCGCCCATCGAGTAGCCGTCAACCTTGGCGTAGCGGGACGTTCCGTTCTCCACGCTCGCCCGCATGGCGGATTTCAGGAATTCCGAAACGTCCGGGGAGACGGTCTGTTTCATCAGAACGCTGTCATAAGATTTCCGGACGTTGCCGTTCGTATCGATTACGCTGCTTACGACATGCGGACGGTAATAGCTCCCTCCGTTGACGATGGAACTGATTGCCGCTATTTCCTGTATCATCGTGCAGGTAAAGCCCTGGCCGAAGGACGCCGTCGCAAGGTCCACGGAGCCCATCGTATCCGCCGCCCCGACGATTCCGGCTGCTTCTCCGGAAAGATCGATACCGGTTCTGCTGCCGAAATTGAACATTTCCTGGAAGCGGCTGAACGAGTCGACGCCGAGCCGTCCGCCGATCTGCATCAGTCCGTCGTTGCAGGAATTCTGCACCACCTCGAGGAGGCTCTCCTCTCCGTGTCCTTCCGTATTGGAGCATTTGATCCGGATGCCCGATACTGTCTCGTATCCGTCACAGACAAACTTATCATCCGTGCTGACCGCGCCGGTTTCAAGAGCGGCGGCGACCGTCACGGGCTTAAAGACCGATCCCGGCTCATAAGCATCGGAAATGCAGAAGTTTTTCCATATTTCCTGCAGGCATTCCGCCTTCTGCTGCGAAGACATCGCCTCGATCCTGGACTCGGAATAATACCCGGACAGATCCCTCGGTTTATTCGGATCATATCCCTCAGATGTGGCCATGGCGCAGATCGCGCCGTTATTCGGGTTCATGACCACGACCGCGATATTTTTGGCGGCCTCCGTCTGGCTGTAGGGCCCTTCCTTATAAAAATCCTCAAACTCCAGGATCGTGTCTTCCACGGCCTTCTGAATGTTGATATCGATCGTGCTTTTTACCGTCTCGCCGTCCACCGGCTCTGCGATGGTCTGTTCAATCTGGGAATCGGATCCCCAGTAGCCGTATTTCCGCCCGTCAACACCGCACAGCGTGTTGTTGTAGTAACCCTCGATTCCCCAGTCCGCTTTGTCTGTATCATAGACAAAGCCCAGGACTTCGCCTGCCAGGGATCCCAGCGGATAGGTTCTTACGTAGTTTTCTTCAAACCAGACGCCGCGGATGTAATAGCGCTCTCTTTTTTCGCTCTCGGTCAGAGGATCGCTCTCCGTTCCGTTCCGATACTTGTCAAAGGCCTGTTTTTCCTCCACGGAAATGCTGCGCTTTATAATCTGATATCTGGAATTTTTGGTGGTATCCCCCGTAAGCCTCGATCTGACATCGTCTCCGTCGATTCCGAGTATGCTTGTCAGCGCGTTTATCGTCGGCTCCGCGTAATCCTTTGATGAATTCACTACATAGCAGTCGAGGATTACATTGTACTTTTTTTCCGAAGTCGCCAGAACCGTTCCGTTCCGGTCAAGGATATCTCCGCGCTTGTAGGCCATGGCAACCGACGAGTACTGGGACTGGGATCTGGCCAGAACCTGCCTCGTATACCTCTCTCCCCTCGTCGCGTTGATATATGTCATTCTTATCAGCAGACAAATTAAAGCCAGCACGACGAATACAAACAGTCCTGCCAGCTTTTTTCTCATTACTGTATTAAGTTTTCTGTTTCTCCACGCGTTCTTTTTCCGCACGGGTTTCGTGTCGCTCAAAACAGTTCCCGATTCCGGAATATGCCGTCTGTTAAACACGCGGCACTTCCTGATATTGTTTCACATAACAGCAGTCTTCGGTATTATACCACACGATCTGGTCTTCTGTCGCATATTTCATGCCTAATTTGTTGACCGCTGTTTCTCTTATATAATCCCAGTCCACATTGTTGTTTACACATTCAAGTAAAGCGTCGTTCTCGCTCCTTATGGATATGAGCTGCGACTCCAGCTTTTCATTGACTGTAATCTGTGCTGTAATTGTCTCCTTAAGTTTCAGGTATCTGACGCACATGAGTACCGTCGCGATCGAAATGAATGCGAGAAATATCACATATGCCCGGTTGACCGAGAGCGCCTTACTCCGGTTTCTCCTTACATCGCGGCTTGCGTAAACCGCTTTTTGTCTCTGCTCCACCGCTTCCGCAGCATAAGCAGACGTTCCGCCGACACGGTACCTGACGTCTTTAATCTCCGATCTGTAATTTACCCTTCCACGCGCCGTACCGTATTCCGCCATTACTTCATGTGACCTTTCGTTCGAACACCCGAAGCTTTGCGCTTTTCGCTCTCGGGTTTTCCCTCATTTCCTCCTCCGTCGGAATCAGCGGCTTTCTGGTGACAACTCTCCCCTTTGACACCTTGCCGCAGACACAAACCGGAAACTCCGGAGGGCAGGTACATGGATTCTCATTTCTCCTGAATGCCGATTTGACAATCCGGTCCTCAAGAGAATGGAACGTGATGACCGACAGCCTGCCTCCGTCAACAAGAAGATCAATCAGTCTGTCCAGCGAATCTTCCAGTTCACTCAGCTCGCCGTTCAGCTCGATCCTGATCGCCTGAAATGTTTTCTTTGCAGGATGCCCGCCGTTCTTTTGAAACTTCATCGGTACAGACGCACGAATGATATCCACTAACTCCCCAGTCGTTTCTATCGGTTTCGCTTTCCGCGCCTCCACGATGTGTTTCGCGACGTTCTGTGCGAATCGTTCCTCCCCGTAATCCCGGATGATACGGAACAGTTCACGCTCGTCCGCCGTGTTCACGATGTCCCCCGCCGTTCTTGTATCGCGCTGATCCATGCGCATATCAAGAGGCGCATCGTGCATGTAAGAAAACCCCCGCTCGGCTGTATCGAGCTGATAGGATGAAACCCCGAGATCAAGCAGAATACCGTCAACCTCCCCGTATCCGGCATTTCTCACTATCTCAGGCAGCTGGCCGTAATTTCCGCGCACGATCGTGACAACTCCCCTGTAGTCACTCAGCCGCTCCCCAGCAGCTTTTATCGCCGCGGCATCCCGGTCCGTTCCGATCAGCATTCCGCTTCCGCCAAGCCTCTTAGCGATTTCCAGAGAATGACCTCCGCCCCCCAGCGTTCCGTCGCAGTAGACGCCGCCTTTCCGGACATTTAAGCTGTCGACTGCCTCCTTCAGCATGACCGACTTATGAACGAATTCCATAGAGCCTCTCCTTATCGTTTCCACATTTACAGGAGTGTCCTCAGGTTTTCAAGTTCGTTCTTCATCTCATCGGCATCATTCAGAAGAATTTCAGTCTTAGCCCAGACCTCCGGATTCCAGATCTCAAAGCTGTCCATATTGCCGGTGAGGATGACATCCCCGCTAAGACGCGCGTAATCGCGACGGCTCTGATTAAGGAGAATTCTTCCCTGCGCATCGAGCCGGCATTCATCGGCGCCGCTCGTTATGAACCGCTTGATTCGTCTGCGTGCTTCTGCGCTTCCCTGAAGTTCATCGAGAGATTTGATATATTCCCGGAAGCCGTCCTGGGTGAACACCGTAAGGTCACCCTCCCACCACGGAGTGACAACAAGCTTTGCGGCGCCGATCTCTTCCCTGAACTTGGAGGGAATGATCAGCCTGCCCTTGCTGTCAATTGTGTGTGTGTACTTCCCAAGAAACATCCTTTTCTCCCATTTCGTGGCATTTCCGTCCCACTTCGTACCACTTGACATGAATTTTACCCCATACAGCATGAAAATGCAAGCCTTTCGGGAGATTTGAAAAGGCTCCGCGCCGTGGCCGCCGCACCCCAATATCTTGTGTTTTTACAGGTGCAAAATAAAAAAGCGTCCTTCATATTGTTCATATGAAGAATCGCTTTCCTTAACTTTCTTTTTAATTTTAAATGGGATCTTACGCGGAATGTCCTTCTCCGGTCCCCCCACTTTGCCCCCTCCGGCATTTGAGGATCAGGATCACCGACAGGATCACGGCGCCTGCCGAAACCACCATGGATACGGGTATCGCCGTACCGGGGATGAGGAGCTGGTCCGTGCGCAGCATTTCAATAAAGAAGCGCCCGGTGCCATATCCGGCAAGATAGATGAGGAACAGTTCGCCTTTGAATTTCGTTTTGTTCCTGAGCAGAAATAAAACGATCAGAAGGCAGGTGTTCCAGATTCCCTCGTAAAGAAATGTGGGATGCGCCTGTATGTACTGCACGTCTCCGAGGGCGGCCGCGTGCTCCCACATTTCCGCGGTAATCTCATCCTGACGGACCGCGGAAACAGGCAGTCTCATGGCAAGAAGGCCGTTCGTATAGGTGCCGAAGGCCTCACGGTTGAAGAAATTCCCCCACCGTCCGAGGATCTGTCCGATCGGAACGCCGATCACGCAGGTATCGAGGACCGTCGGAAACGGGATTTTTTTCCTGCGGGCCATGAGGACCGCGGTAATGCTCCCGGCAATCAGGCCCCCATAGATAGCGAGTCCCCCCTCCCGGATGTTGAATACCGAAAGAAGATCGTCCCTGTACTCTTTCCATGAAAAAAGGACATAGTAGAGGCGGGCACCGATGATCGCAAACAGCATCGTCCAGACCGCGATATCGACGTAATCATCCGGTTTCTGACCCGTCTCCCGCGCTCTTGCCGTGACAGCCGTGATGCCGAGCATCATGCCGACGGCGATCATGATGCCGTAATATGCAATTTCGAAATTCCCGATTCTCAGCGTCTTGCCGACGTGCTCAAAATAGATGCCGAGATTCGGAAAACTGATGCTGTAATCCATGAATCAGACGTTGAACCGGAACAGGATCACGTCGCCGTCCCGCACAACATACTCCTTTCCCTCCATCCGGACAAGCCCTTTTTCCTTCGCTGCTGCGTAAGAGCCGCAGTCAAGGAGCTGCTGGTAATTGATGACCTCGGCCTTGATAAAGCCTCTCTCAAAGTCCGAATGAATCTTACCGGCAGCCTTCGGCGCCTTGCAGCCGATCGGGATGGTCCAGGCCCGGGTCTCGTCCTCGCCGGTTGTCAGATAGCTCATGAGTCCGAGCAGTTTGTAGCTCGCGGCGATCAGCTTGTCGAGACCGGATTTTTCGACTCCGAGATCCGCAAGGAATTCCGCTTTTTCATCGTCATCGAGCTCGGCGATTTCCTGCTCGATGGCTGCGGATACAACGAACACTTCCGCGCCCTGCTCTTTTGCGAGCTCACGGACCTCTTGCACGTACTCATTTGACTCACCGTCGTCCGCAAGATCGCTGTCGGCGACATTTGCCGCGTAGATCACCGGCTTGTCCGTCAGGAGATCAAGCGTCTTTCTGAACTCCTCCTCGTCCTCATTTTCAAGTTCGAGGGAAATGCACATGTTGCCGTCTTCCAGATACTGATGGATCGTCTTCAGGACGTCATATTCCTTCTTCGCGTTCTTGTCCGCCCCCGCTTTTGCGGTTCTCGCGACCTTCGCGATCCGCCTGTCAAGGACCTCAAGATCCGCGAAGAGAAGCTCGAGGTTAATGGTCTCGATGTCGCGCTTCGGATCGACGGTTCCGTCGACATGTACGATATTTGCGTCATCAAAGCACCGGACCACATGGACGATCGCGTCGCACTCGCGGATATTCGCAAGGAACTGGTTGCCGAGTCCCTCACCCTTCGACGCGCCCTTCACAAGGCCCGCGATATCGACGAATTCAATCGTCGCCGGCGTGACCTTCTTCGAATGGCTGAAATCGCCGAGCAGCTTCAGTCTCTCGTCCGGAACGGGAACAATGCCGATGTTCGGATCGATTGTGCAGAACGGATAGTTCGCCGATTCAGCTCCGCCCTTCGTGAGAGAATTGAACAGTGTGCTTTTACCAACGTTAGGCAGACCTACGATACCTAATTTCATATTTTCATCTATCTCCTGCTCTGTCTGTAGATTTCAGGAATAAAAAACCTGTCGGCTGTGATTATAGCAAACAGGTTTTTGTTTCACAAGGCTAAGCAGAAATAAACGGTTCGATCCGACACCTTCCAAGCCAACCGTTAAATGCAGGAAGAACCCCCGTTATTGTTTTACGCTTATCTCTATCATTTGTTTTCTTCGGCAGGGAACCTGCGGATGCTTTTTTTACAGGAAAATGCTTCCTATGTTCCCTGAGCTGACCGGCATCCCGTTAAGCGCGGAGATTCCGACCCGCATAGGTCTTGTCTGGAAAAAGGGTAAATATCAGAACAAAGGAATGAGGGAATTTCTGGCCTTCTGCAGATCATACTATTCCTCAGCGAAATCACGCTGAGTCGGAAACATCAGAACCATGCAGGCAAGCGAAAGGACTGCCGAAATTCGAAATTCCGAAGCGGCGGCCTGAACAGTGCTGCCGTTTCAGTGCCCTATGCTCTCGATAAAGCGAACCGCTTCCTCGGTGCCGCCGCACTGCTTAAAGCTTTCCGACACCTTCCGCGCTCCGTCTTTAAAGCTTTTATCCTCGATGATCCTTGTGACTGACTGAAGGATATCGTCCTCTCCGATCGACGGGAGCCTGAGTCCCGCTCCAAGCTCCTCTGTCCGTTTCGCGACCGCGTCCTGCTCAGGCGTCTGCGGAAACAGAACAAGAGGGACGCCGAAATACAGCCCCTCAGAAGCGGAATTCATCCCGCAGTGCGTAATAAAGGCGTCGGCAATCGAAAGCACTGCCATCTGGTCGACGCTTTCATGAAGTTCAATGTTCTGGGGCACGTCATCGAAATGCTCAGTGTTGGCACCCATCGATATAATGACCTGATACTTGGTGTT
>CADBRO010000250.1 GCA_902797075.1 uncultured Lachnospiraceae bacterium | reverse complement strand
GGCTTGAACAGCTCGATCGCCATTTCCTTCGGAAGACCGCACTGATAGATCTTCAGCTCCGGTCCGACGACGATAACGGAACGTCCCGAATAGTCAACACGCTTTCCGAGCAGGTTCTGACGGAAACGGCCTGACTTTCCTTTCAGCATGTCCGAAAGGGATTTCAGCGCCCTGTTGCCCGGGCCCGTAACCGGACGGCCGCGGCGGCCGTTGTCGATCAGGGCGTCGACGGCTTCCTGAAGCATTCTCTTTTCATTCCGCACGATAATCTCCGGAGCGCCGAGCTCAAGAAGTCTCTTGAGACGGTTATTGCGGTTGATGATTCTGCGGTAAAGATCGTTAAGATCGGATGTAGCGAAACGGCCGCCGTCAAGCTGGACCATCGGGCGGAGATCCGGCGGAATAACCGGAATCACATCCATGATCATCCACTCCGGACGGTTTCCGGATTCGCGGAACGCCTCGACCACCTCAAGGCGCTTGATGATGCGGGCCCTTTTCTGGCCTGTGGATTCCTTGAGCTCTTTCTTAAGATCTGCGGACTCGGTCTCCAGGTCAATCCCTTTTAAGAGTTCCTGGATCGCCTCTGCGCCCATTCCGACGCGGAATTCCCATCCGAATTTCTCTCTCGCTTCCTGATACTCGGACTCGGTAAGGATCTGCTTCCTTGTGAGCTCCGGAGCTGCGTCAGCGGGATCAAGGACAATATAATTCGCGAAATAAAGCACCTTCTCAAGTGTTCTCGGAGACATGTCGAGAATCAGTCCCATTCTTGAGGGGATACCTTTGAAATACCAGATGTGGGACACCGGAGCGGCAAGCTCGATGTGGCCCATTCTCTCTCTTCTTACGGAAGACTTCGTAACTTCAACGCCGCAGCGGTCGCAGACGACGCCCTTGTAACGAATCTTCTTATATTTACCGCAGTGACATTCCCAGTCCTTTGAGGGCCCGAAAATCTTCTCGCAGAACAGACCGTCCTTCTCAGGCTTCAGCGTTCTGTAGTTGATCGTTTCGGGTTTTTTAACCTCGCCGCGGGACCAGGCGCGGATCTTATCAGGAGACGCAAGCCCAATCTTGATCGCATCAAAGGTCGTCGGCTTGTAGTCCTCCTGCTGTTTTAAAAATTCTGCCATAAGTACCTCCCGTGTACTCCGGTTATCCGGTTTGCTGCAGCGTTTTTAAGGAATGATAGTCGCGTAATCTGTGCTTGTTCGTTCCGCGTCACATCTCGTCGTCGGAACCTTCGTACATTCCGAGGAAATCACTGTCGACGTCTTCGCTGACTTCTCCGCTTAAGAGGTCCTCGTCATCGACCAGCTGCTCGGATTCCTCGTCAAAATGCTGCTGCGTAAAGCCGTGCTTCGCGAAATCTTCGTCTTCGGCGCGCCGTCTTCTGCTGTCGCCCTCGATGATCGAACGGAAGTCCGTATCGCCGTAATCGATGGACTCTTTCAGCTGCACCTCATTGCGGTTCTCATCGAGAACGCTGACGTCAAGACCGAGCGACTGGAGTTCCTTTAAAAGAACCTTGAAGGACTCGGGGATTCCCGGACTCGGGATGTTGTCGCCCTTGATGATGGCTTCATAGGTCTTGACACGTCCCACGACGTCGTCGGATTTCATCGTCAGGATTTCCTGCAGTGTATAGGAAGCGCCGTATGCCTCGAGAGCCCAGACTTCCATTTCTCCGAAACGCTGTCCGCCGAACTGCGCCTTGCCTCCCAGCGGCTGCTGTGTGACGAGCGAGTACGGGCCCGTGGAGCGCGCGTGGATCTTGTCGTCAACAAGGTGATGCAGCTTCAGGTAATGCATGTGTCCGATGGTCGTCGGAGCATCGAAATACTCACCCGTACGGCCGTCCTTCAGAAGAACCTTTCCGTCTCTCGAGATCGGAACGCCCTTCCACAGTTCCCTGTGCTCAAGGTGGTCACCGAGATACTGATATACCTCCGGCGCCAGAAGATCCTTGTATTTTGCGGAGAAATCCTCCCATGTCCAGTTGACGTAGGCGTCCGCCATTTCCAGCGTATCCTGGATATCAATTTCCTTTGCGCCGTCAAACACGGGCGTGG
>CADBRO010000249.1 GCA_902797075.1 uncultured Lachnospiraceae bacterium | reverse complement strand
TCTGGAAATCGGATACGACGGGAAAAGAGCTGAAGCGATTACGAATATCTGGGAAGGCGCGAATCCTGTCTTGATGGAAAATGCTCTCCGTTCGCTTGAGATGAGCAACGGATCCATCATGGGATATCTGAAGGAAAGGCTTTCGCTGACTGATGCGGATATATCGAAGCTCCGCGAGCGGTATCTGATCTAGAAATATTCCGGTATTCTTAAGAAGAAAAATATATGTTATGATAGTCATGCACTGCTTATGCAGGTGCATGATTATTTTTGTCAGAAAGGGTAAGCCTCATAATGCTTGAATTAAAAAACATATCGTTTGACGTCGAATCGGACGGACAGGATAAGGAAATTATTCACGATATATCTCTGGTGATTCCGGATGAGAAACTGATCGTCGTAACCGGACCGAACGGCGGCGGAAAATCAACGCTGGCGCGCATTATCGCCGGAATTGAAAAGCCGACGTCGGGCAGTATTTATTTTGACGGAGAAGATATTACGGAGAAGACCATCACGGAAAGGGCAAAGCTCGGAATCGGCTTCGCATTTCAGATGCCCGTACGTTTCAAGGGAATACAGGTTAAGGATCTGATCCGCCTGGCTACCGGCGGATCGATCTCCACTGCCGACGCCTGCCGTTATCTTTCGCATGTGGGTCTTTGCGCCCGCGATTATATCGACAGAGAAGTCAACAGCAGCCTTTCGGGAGGCGAGCTGAAGCGTATTGAGATCGCTACTGTACTTGCCAAAGCGTCGAAGCTCTCTATTTTTGATGAGCCGGAGGCAGGGATCGATCTCTGGAGTTTTCAGAACCTGATTGAGGTATTCGAGAACATGCGGAAGGACATCACCGGAAGCTCCATTCTGATCATTTCCCATCAGGAACGGATACTGAACATCGCCGACGAGATCGTGGTCTTAAGGGATGGACGCCTCGTTATGCAGGGATCAAAGGAAGAGGTTCTTCCGGAGCTTATCGGAACCGCTTCCGCGGTAAAATCCTGTGACAAGGTGCTTTAAGACGAACTGGAAGGAGACGGCAGATCATGGTAAAAATGGTAAAACTTGACGAGATACAGAAGAGGCTTTTAAGAGAGGTCGCGGACCTTCACAAGGTTCCGGAAGGCGCCTATAACATCCGTTCCAACAGCCAGTCGGCAGGGAGGGCTTCGACGGCAAATATCGAAATCACCTCCAAAGAAGGCGTAAGCGGACTTGAGATCAGGATCAAACCGGGGACCAAAAACGAAAGCGTGCATATTCCGGTTGTGATGACCCAGAGCGGTCTTAAGGAAGTTGTCTACAACGACTTCTTTATCGGGGACGACTGCGACGTGACGATCGTCGCGGGCTGCGGTATCGATAACTGCGGCGTCCAGGACTCCGAACACGACGGCATTCACAGATTTTACGTCGGCAAGAATTCCTACATCCGTTATGTCGAGAAGCATTACGGATCCGGAGACGGCAGCGGAAAACGAATCCTTAATCCGGGAACGGAAGTGTATCAGGAAGAAGGAAGCACCGTGGAGATGGAAATGGTCCAGATCAAGGGCGTGGACGACACGGAGCGTACGACGACTGCCGAGCTTAAGGCAGGCGCGAAGCTCGTCATCAGAGAAAGACTGATGACCCACGGATCGCAGAGAGCCATCAGTTCCTACGTCGTTTCCCTGAACGGCGAAGGCGCAACCGCTGACGTCGTTTCAAGATCCGTCGCCAGGGATGATTCATTCCAGCGGTTTGAGGCGAAGATCGTAGGAAATGCGGCATGCCAGGGACATACGGAATGCGACTCGATCATCATGGATCACGGCAAAATCCTTGCGGTGCCCGCGCTTGAGGCAAATGACGTCGACGCAGCGCTTGTTCATGAAGCGGCAATCGGTAAAATTGCGGGAGATCAGATCATCAAGCTGATGACGCTCGGACTTACGGAGCAGGAGGCGGAAGAACAGATTATCAACGGTTTCCTGAAATAAGATCAGCAGGCGGCTTTTTTCATGAATAAGGGGATAAACGGGTCAATGAAAAAGCAGGGAACAATTCTTTTGATGCTGGCTATGGCGCTGCTCCTGATCTTTGCGAGGGCAGAGACGGCTCAGGCGGAGACTTATCCGACAGTTTACAACGGTAAACATTATAACAGGGTATACAGCTATAAATATTACACCCGGACGCATCCTTCCGTCGTAAAAGCCGTTGGAACGGATCCGGAAAAAGTGCTTCAGTACTTCGTTCTTTGCGGGATGCCAAGAGGCCATCAGGCGATTTCAAGTTTTAATGTGAAAGAGTACTACGAATCCCATAAGAGCCTGAGGAAAATCCTCGGCAAAGGCTATAGAAAGTATTACCTCTATTACCAGCTTTACGGAAGATTCGGTGACGAGAGTGCGAAAGCGAAGAAAGGAATAAAGATCTTTTCGACGACGGTCTGCCTTGATCCCGGCCATCAGTCCCGCGGCATGAGCGCCCGTGAGCCGATCGGTCCCGGCTCCGGCACATACAAGGCCAAGTGCTCCAGCGGAACCTACGGCAGATGGTCCCGCCTGAATGAATATCAAGTCGTTATAAAGATTGCCCTGAAACTCAGAACCGAGCTGCAGGCCAGAGGCTACAATGTTGTTATGACGCGAACCAGGAACGACGTGAGGCTGAGCAATATCGACCGGGCGCAGATTGCCAATAAAAATAAAGCCGACCTCATGATCCGTCTGCACTGCGACGGACAGGACTACGGCTCATGGCTTCACGGGGCGAGAGGAATGGCCGCCGCAGGCGGAAACCGCTATCTCAGCGCAAAGACCGTATCCGGCGGACAGAACCTCGCAAGGCAGCTTGCCCGCTGCCAGTCAAAGGCAACCGGCCAGCCGATGCTGGAAACGCTCTATACCAATGAGATGACCGGTATCAACTGGGCGAAGATGCCCTGTGCGATTATTGAGATGGGTTATATGAGCAATCCCTCCGAGGACCTTAATCTCGCCAGGAGCAGTTACCAGGAAACGATTGCCAAAGGACTCGCGAACGGCGTTGACGCGTATATTGCCGGGTGATCAGGGCGTTACAGCGGACATATGGCGGAAAACCTTGCAAAAGTGTCAAAAAAGTGTTAAGCTTTGGTTAACATTTGCGTAACAAAATGAATTGCTGCTCACACCTACAGCTATTTGGGACAAGGTGATCTGTATGAAAAAATTTCTGGTATGTTTATCCGCTGTGATGCTTATGCTGCTGATTCCGGCAGCGGTATCCGCTGATGTTTCAAGGGTTTCACCCATCACTACAGCGGCGACGATTGAGGAAGGTTACTACGCCCTGAGACCGAAGTGCGCTCCTGTCAGAGCACTTACGATGAACAAGTACTCGGGAAAGATGTACGCGACCACCGTATCGCATACCTACACGAAAAACGATTCCCAGATCTTTTACATCGAACCCTCTGTCGGCGGAACATACACCATCAAAAGCAAAAAGTCCGGCTATGTACTCAGCGTGAAAGACGCGTCCACGAAGGAAGGGGCGACGGTCCGCCAGACCAGGTGGGGGAGCCTTAACTCCCAGCGCTGGTATTTCCTTAAGCACGGCGATTATTATCTGATTCAGTCCTCGCTCTGCAAGCGGTGCCTGACGGTGAAGGGCAGTGTTGCGACCAATGATACGAAGGTCTATATGCACACCTACCACAAGCATATGCCCGGCGAGAACTGGAAGCTGGTCAAGGTCAAGGTTTCGGAAAGCTCGACTACCGCAAGCAAGACGAATCCGAACCGAAAATACAAAACCACGATCAACGGCAAGAAGACGCTTACCTCTTATCTTCAGAACGCACTGACCGCATGCGGAAGAACGCTCTATATCTGGGGCGGCGGCTGGGGCGGAATCGGAAGCGATACCGCAATCATCGGATATCAGAGCGGCTGGCAGTCATTTTTTGATAAGTACAGCACATCCGGCTACGACTATACAAAGTACCGCTATGATTACGGCAAGGGCCTCGACTGCTCCGGATTCGCGGCATGGACGCTCTATAACACGCTGTATACGAAAAACGGCGTCAAGAACCTTGTAACGCAGTCAACCAACGTGGCATCCTACTACGCAGGCCAGGGATGGGCGAAGCTTGCGACCAACGGGTCAGACAAGACCTTCAGGCCGGGCGATGTTGTCAGTATGAGCGGTCACGTATGGATTTCACTGGGCCAGTATTCGGACAAGAGCGTTCTGCTCGTTCACAGCTCGCCAAAAGGCGTGCAGATCAGCGGCACCGCCGGAATGGCAGCTTCAAGAGCCGCGTACTATATGAAGAAGTATTATCCGGAATGGCCTTACGCCGCGAGAACTGTCAGCAGTTCTTATCTGAATTATGTGGGGAAGGCAAGATGGATTACGAGCGGAAGCGGAGCGCTTCTGAAGGATCCTGACGGACTTCAGAAAATGGCGGCCTCCAAAGTAATGAAGTTTCTTCTCGGAAGCTGAGAAAGAGATGGAAAGAACTGAAAAATCCTGTTATATTGAAATAAGCTTTGGTGCACTTTTGCTGCACCGGAGCTTATTTCAGGCTTGAAGCGGGGAAAGATGCCATGCTGAACAGGAAATTATCGGTTCTTTTTTTTGTGCTTGCATCCTGCATTTTGACGGGATGCGGATCGAAGAGCTCAGGAGTCCGCTTTGCGCTCGTTACGGGGCCGGGGGGAGCTTCGGCTGATATGGAGACGAGTGCCGTTGCCGAGGGAATCGCGTCCTACGCGTCAGAGCACGCATATGATGCGAAGAGCTATACAGCCGAGACGGAGGGTTCGGACGCCTACGCCGCCGCCTTTAAAGCAGCTGCCGATGCCGGCGCGAAATATATAATCTCAGTCGGACAAAAGATGGAGATTCCGGTATACGACGCGCAGGGAACCCATAAGGATTCAAATTTCGTGCTGATCGATGGAGAACCGAGAAAATCCGCTGATGCTGCGTCTACGATCCGGAAGAATACGGAGTGCGTCACATTTGACCGGAAGAGCATGGGATTCCTTGCCGGTTACACTGCGGTGAAGGAAGGCTATACGAAGCTTGCCTGGATGACAGGCAGAGAGACGGATGCCGGCAGAGAGTATTATGAAGGCTTCCTGAACGGAGCCGGTTACGCGGCAGTGGAAGCACAGAAGAGTCCGGACAGCATCACGGTATTCACGGAATACGCGGGATCGGACGCCCTTTCGCCGAGGAGAATGGCTGATGCGAAAAGCCTGTACAATGAAGGATGCGAGCTGATTGTCACGGACCGCGTAAAGATTGCGGAAGCGGTTGCGATGGCGGCGGAGGAACTTGGAAAGCCTTATGCGACGGTAGGCTTTAACGGCCTTTCTGCTTCATCGGCGATACAGTTTTCCGCGGTAGCAAATCCGGGAGGCGCGATCAGCGCACTGCTCGAGTCCTTTGACGACGCAAAGGGCTTTGAGGGCGGATCGGCAATACGGGTGACGGCCAAAGAAAGCGGCGTTACTCTGGCTGCGGATTATTCCAGGATGCCGGTTGTAACAGAGGTAGACGTTCAGACCGTTCTCGCAGCGATGGCGACAGGCAGGGCCGCGGTCTCGGAAGAGGAAAAAGCGGAAGGCGCGGAGATTTACGGAAGCGCAATTACTGTTGTACAGAAAGAGCCGGTGACCGCTGAGACAGCCGTGGCAGCCGCAGATGAGGGAGCCGAGTCTTTCGTAGAAAGAATCGGCTGAGATGCAGATTCAGAATTACATATGTTTCAGTCTGTAAGCGGAAGGGGTGATCCCTTCCGTTTCTTTGAATATTCTTGAAAAATGTGCGGAGGAAACGAACCCCACTTCATTTCCGATAAATGAGATACTGAGATCCGGTCTCGCGAGCAGCTTTTTTGCTTCTTCGCAGCGGCACCGGTTATGGTATTCGAGCGGCGTCATGCCAGTACATTTCCGAAAAACACGCGTCAGATAGCTTCCGTTTACAAAGAGGCTCCCTGCCAGCGCATTTAGAGAGTATTTTTCCTTATAGTGAAGATCGATATATTGTTTTGCCGATTCAGTGAGCTCATATCTTGCTCCCTTAAAAGTCATGATGCCGTTTTCCGATTCTGTCTTCAGGTTTGAAGTGTCTAACATATATGATGATCACCTAAAAATAATTAGAACCATAACCAATTGATGCAGAATGATAATATCATATGCTGGTGATGAACGGGTCTCTTGACGGGATCGACGCAATCTCCGGAGCCACCATCAATTACAATGAGTTTAAGGAAGCGGTAACGGAGGCGCTTAGCAAGGCCAAAGCTTCCTGATACCGGAGGAATCAAAATGATGAAAATCCGGCAGATTTTGCGGCATATCATCACAGTGGCAGCGGGAGTTTTCGTGCTTGTCGGAATACCGTTTCTTCGCACGGGATACTTCCGCAGCCTGATCAGCGGGCGGACGGACGCGGTGACGAGTCCGTCCGTTATAATTGAGGAACCGTCCGGGGAGTACGTCGTGATGATCAATAAGGCAATGCATACGGACGGAAAAAAGCTGGACGACTGGGTGCGTTTTTTCGAGGGCGGAGATGTAACCTATATCTTTGAGGACATCTGCTGCTCGGTTCCGGTGCAGGATGCCGGAGCGGTGGAAATGGCGCAGAGCTTCCGCTCACGGCTTCCCGAAAACCAGATGCGGATCGAGGAGGCTGACGTGACGCTTCTTCTTTCGAGGGCAGATGAGAAAAAGTATGATATACTTATCCTGTCGAAGGATATAGCGGAAGCCTTCCGGGCGGATACGCAGCCTTCGGAAGAAACCGTGAGGATTGAGATCTCGGGAACGGAAAGCACGGAGAGTGGTACGGGTTCCCCGGATGCGCGGAGTGATTTATGAGAAAATGGAATGCGGTGATCAGCGCCATGATACTGGTGCTGTTCGTGGTACATATGATCAGCGGCGGCTTTGTTCTCGCGGGCTTTACGGCCGGCGGCAGCAGGATCATGCAGATCCTTGCAAGAGCGATGGCGACGCTGGTCATTTTGCATATTCTGATCGGAATTGTGCTTACGGTAAAAACGCTGGCAGCGCAGCGCAGGGCGGGAAAAGCGTATTTCCGTGAAAATGCGGTTTTCTGGGCAAGGAGGTTCAGCGGAGCTGCACTCGTGATCCTGATGCTTCTCCATGTGATGACCTTTATGGCGAAAAATGCGGACGGAGCAGTCAGGCTTTCGAACTTCGGAACAGCGCAGCTTATCGAATCCATCCTTCTTGTGCTGGCACTGATCGTCCATATCGTTTCGAATATCCGGCCGCTCATGATTTCCCTCGGAATTACGGCAAAGCAGTTTTACGCCGACATCCTGCTGATCTTTTCGGTGATCCTGCTTCTTGCGGCTGCTGCGTTCGTCGTCTACTATTTCAGATGGAATGTGATCTGGTTACCCTGACAGGAGCTTGTTATGCGGAATGTGAATATTATCGGTGCCGGGCTCGCCGGACTTTCGGCCGCCGCGGTGCTGGCAGAAAAGAAGATCCATGTCAGCCTGATCTCAGCCATGCCGTCCGAACGGGCGCAGTCCGTCCTCGCGGAGGGCGGCATCAACGCGGCGCTTGACGTCTCAGGCGAGGGCGATACGCCTAAGGAGCATATGGCGGATACGCTCCGCGCAGGGGGAGACATTGCGGATCCTGAAGCGGTGAGGGGGCTTGCGTATCATGCACCGGAGGTCGTTAAGCGCCTGATCGATATCGGCGTGCCTTTCAATCAGGAGGACGGCCATATCGCGCAGCGCTATTTCGGCGGCCAGAAGAAGAGACGTACCTGTTACGCCAAAAGCAGTACGGGCAAGGTCATCATGAACGCGCTGATTGACGTGGTTCGGCGGTACGAGGCGGAAGGGTATGTGACGCGGTATCCGCACCATGTATTTGAGGAGCTTCACGCGGAAGACGGAGTATGCCGCGGCGTGACCGTGCGCGACACCTACAGCGGTACATCCCTCGCCTTTTCCGGTCCGGTGATCGTCTGCGCCGGCGGACTCGCCGGATTCTTTCCCGGACTTACGACCGGGACGACGATCAACACGGGAGAGGTCCAGGCCGGGCTTTTCGCGAAGGGAGTCGTTTTCAGCAACCTCGAGATGATACAGTACCATCCGACGACGATCAAAACTTCGGCGAAGCGGTGCCTTGTGAGCGAAGCGGCCCGCGGAGAGGGCGGAAGGCTTTTCGTCGACCGCGGCGGCAGCCGATGGTATTTTATGGAGGAGAAATATCCGGAGCTGAAAAACCTGATGCCCCGCGACGTCGTGTCGCGGAAAATCAGGAACGTGCTTCATGATCCCGCGTGCGGTGACCAGGTTTATCTCGAAATGAGCCATCTTCCGGATGAGGTCTGGGTAAGAAGGCTTCCGGATCTCCGGGAGGAGATCATCCACTATCTCGGGATCGATCCGGCGAAGGATCCGGTTCCGGTATCTCCCGCGATTCACTATTTTATGGGCGGTATCGATACCGACGCGCAGCACAGGACGAATATGGAGGGGCTTTACGCGGCAGGGGAATGCTGCAGCCTCTATCACGGTGCAAACAGGCTCGGCGGCAATTCCATGCTCGGCGCCGTTTTCGGCGGATCGGTCGCGGCAGAAACCTGTGCCGGGGAAGCAAAAGACGATGGATCCGTCTCACCGGATGTGGTGAACAGCAGGGAAGACGGAGCCGTCAGATCCTCATTTAAAAATGAGCTTTGCGGGGTTTTAAAGGAAGCGCTCGGAATCGTAAGAAATGAGGACGGCCTGACACGCGCGAAGGACGAGATCAGGGAAAGGATTGTTCCGTCTGCGTCCTGCCGGATGGAGAAAATGATCGCGGCGCTTGCGGAAGCGATGATTGAGTCCGCACTGTTCCGCAAAGAGAGCCGCGGCGCCCACACAAGAGAGGATTATCCAAAGAGAGATCCGGCTTTTTGCGGCGCGGTAACAGCGGCCCTTGTGTCGGGAAAACTCGAGATCAGCGTAAGGAGAATTTCGGGAGATGAAAATCCGGTTTGATATTTTAAGAAGAAAGGATCCGGAGAGCAGGCCGTATCTGCAGAGCATCGACTATGAGGCGGCGTCTCCCGAGGAAACGGTCGCTACCGCCCTCACGGCGTTCGGTGAGGAGGGAAGGTTCACGGACACTGCCGGGAACACGGTAGAGCCCGTCAGATGGGAGTGCAGCTGCCTTCAGAAAAAATGCGGCGCCTGCGCTATGGTAATCAACGGAAAGCCGCGGCTTGCCTGCGACACCTTTCTGTTTGAGGAAGGAAAAAAGGGCAGGATCCGCCTGGAGCCGCTCGGCAAGTTTCCGGTGGTGGCGGATCTCATCGTCGACAGAAGCATTTTGTTTGAGAACCTGAAAACGCTGCAGGTTTGGAGTGATGAAACGGTCAGAACCGACGAAGATAACACGGACAGCGCGTATGAGGCGTCCAGATGTCTCCAGTGCGGCTGCTGTCTTGAGGTATGCCCGAATTTCTGCGCCGGCGGAAGCTTTGCCGGTACGGCTTCCTTTGTGCCGCAGGCAAGGCTTCTTGTGTCGCTTAGCGGTGCGGAGAGGGAGCGGGTGAGAAAATCCTACCGCAAACATATCTACGAGGGCTGCGGAAAGTCCCTTGCCTGCCGGAATATCTGCCCGGCCGGCATCAATATTGAGCAACTTTTAATCCGGTCAAATGCGCTTGCAATATGGGAAAGAGTCAGAAAATAGGTTTGCTTAAACCATTTCGCCCGACCCCGAAAGGTTCGAAACCGGATCGAAAACGATTTAGATTATCAATGTTGAATTGACAGTAAACGTGCAATAATTGCTATTATATGGCGGATTTTTAGAAATAGTTGCGCGAAAATTGTTGACAATAACGGACCCGTCTGATAAGCTATACTAATCTGAATACTCACTCAAATATACGATTTAATCTGTACTGTTTCGGATACAGGCCCCTTGGGGGTACAACAACTGAAGAACGAATTAAAAGGCAAAACAGGCGAAAGCCTGCGACGCAAAGCTACAGGGACCGCAAAGTCAGCCAGCTGCATTCACATCTCAAGTTGTGGGATTGTAGCCGGTTCAGTACATTTTTTATGTCTGGCCGGCAAGATCACAAAACCACAAAAACAGTTTTCATTTCCTGAGAGAAGCAGTCCCTGAAGCCTGGCAGGGGGACCATATGAAAACTGTGAAGAGAATCGGATATATTCTTATTATCGTCTTAATGTCGGTAATTCTGTTTTCCGCAAGTGTCTCGGCGGGTACTTCCAAAAGCGGCATCAATATTAAAAAGGCAACGATCTATGTCGGAAAAAGCATCCGGCTTTCCGTTAAAACAAGCGGAAAGATTACCTGGAAGAGCAGCAGACCGAAAGTGGCTTCCGTCAGCACAAAGGGCAAAGTAACTGCGAAGAAGACCGGCGTATCCGTCATCACCGCCAAGGTCGGAAAGACAAAGTATACCTGCAAGATCACGGTAAAGAGCAAGGCATCAAAGAAGACCGGCACGACACAGACTGCATCGAAGACGACTGCAACGGCATCAAAGACTACAGAGGCAACTTCGACAGCAAAGACAACATCGGGTACTGACCGCCAGACGTATGTTATCGACGGCAATACCTCCGGAATGACTTCCCGGGAGGTTTCGGTATACCACAAGCTTACAGCGATGACGCGCTATTATCCGGAGGGAAAGCGTTTCGATTCGACCAACTGGTACAGATGGAACGGCGGAGTCTTCTCGGGGGGATTCGGCTGCAGCGCCTTCGCATTTCTTATGAGCGACGCGGCTTTTGGCAGCGCGCCTGCAAGACGCCACACAGATTTCGGCAAAATCAGAGCCGGCGATATCATCCGTATGGAATACAACTCTCATTCCGTGATCGTCATGAAGGTGGTCGGCGATACAATCGTGATCGCGGAAGGAAATTACGGCGGAACGATACACTGGGGAAGACTGATCACGCGCTCTGACGTAAGAAGAACCGGTACCTATGTTATGACCAGGTACGCGGACTGAAGTTTTTGATAAGAGAATACGGCTCCCATATTGCCTATTTTTGAGCAAATACTTTATAATCAGGACAGAGTAATTCTGTCCTTTTTTGATGCGGAAAAAGGCGCAGAAAATGCAGATACAGGCAGGAAATACGAGGCTGATGAAAGGAATGGGAGACAATTTGCAGGCTCTGAACCGCGCATTCGAAAAAGCGTTCATGCACACGGCTACAGAGGAAACACTGATGGGGCTGCTGTCTCATCTGGGTGAGGAAATTTCGTGCGACCGGATCAGCATTTTTGAGATTCATGACGAGACCTTCTTTGACAACACGTACGAGTGGTGCAGAGAAGGAATTATCCCGGAAATTAACCTGCTGCAGCATCTTTCCGTGATCAGTACCAGCGGCTGGGCAGTACGTCTGATGAATGACGAGGTCATCAGCATCCGTGATCTCGAGACGATCCGGGAGAGCGACCCCGGAATTTACGAACTGTTCCACATGCAGGGAGTCGCCTCTGTCCTCGCAGCCAAGCTGGCTTTTCACGGGAAATTCTTTGGCTTCTGCGTTCTGGAAAATCCCATGACGGAGCTGTTCGATGAGTCCGACGACTTTGTTCCGGGCATGAGGTATATCTTGTCTTCGCTGCTCTACAGCGATCATCTTCTCAGGAAATTTCAGAAGATCGGATATTCCGATTCGCTGACCGGTGCGGGGAACAGGCTTCTTCTTCAGTCCCAGCTGGAGAAGATTGACGCGGATTCCAGCGTCGGACTGATTTACTGCGACGTCCTTGAGTGGGATGTGGAGGACGGGAGACCGGAGCATCTTGAGGAGCAGCAGATGGTGATCCATACGGGAGAAATTCTGCAGGATCTTTTTGATGAGATGGTATTCCGGGTCGGAACCGGAGAGTTTCTTGTGATCTGTGTGGAGAGCAGCAGGGCTGATTTTGACAGGAGCGTAGATACGCTGCGGACGCTGTTTGCCGCTCAGGACCTGATCGTCGCGATCGGGACGCTTTTTGCCGACCGCTGCGAAGAGGGATTCGACGAGATGATCCGGAGAGCGCATCTCGATATGTACAATGAAAAGCGGTCGCTTTCCGCCATGAGGCAGAAAAAGCGCGAAAACAGGGAAACGGGAAGGGAAGAGGAGAGCCGGGATCTCTGGAATTTCCAGGAGAGCGCGGATATTCATCTGGCGCGCGGCGACCTTTTCTTCCACCAGGCGGATCTTTGGATTTCCCAGATTTTCGACGAGGACGTCGTCACGGTCGTCGCCGATATTAACTATTTCAAACTGTATAATGATATTTTCGGCAGGAAAGCCGGCAATATTTTCCTCGAGTCCGTCGCCGAGGACGTCTTAAAATGCGCGAATGACCTGCAGGGTATTGCGGGATATCTCGGAGGAGACAACTTCTGCTTCATGTTCCCCACAAAGGAAAAGGACATGGCTGCCCTGAAGAAGCTTTTGGACGAGGTGGCGGGCCGCTTCCGCTATACGGACGGATTCGCGCCCGTTTTCGGGGCTTATGTCTCTTCGGACCGCAGCGAGACTGCGATCGTCGACTATGACCGGGCACTGATGGCTCTCTCGGATATAAGAGGCAGCTATACCCAGTTCGTCCGCGTCTATGACAGGGAGCATTTTGAGGATGTCCGTAACAACAAACTGCTGCTTATGGACGCGAAGGAAGGCCTCGACAGGAAAGAATTCCTTTTCTACCTTCAGCCGCAGGTACATGACCGGACAGGAAAGATCATCGGAGCTGAAGCGCTGATCCGCTGGAATTACCACGGTCAGATCCGTACGCCGGACCTCTTCATCGAAGCCATGGAAAAGAGCGGATATATCTATGTGCTGGACACCTATATCTGGGAGTCCGTCTGCATATGGCTTCACTCGCTGATGGCAAGGGGAATCAAACCGATTCCGGTATCGGTCAATGTCTCAAGAGTCGATTTTTATTTTGCCGATATCGCGCAGCAGTTTATCGGACTTACGGAAAAATACGGGATTGATCCCTCGCTGCTTGGAGTAGAGATTACGGAGAGCTCATTTACCGATAATCTGGCGGATATCCGGAAGGCGATCGACGATCTTCACCGGGCGGGCTTCCATATCCTCATGGATGACTTCGGCAGCGGTTCCTCGTCGCTTTCCATGCTTCATCAGATGAATGTCGACGTCCTGAAGATGGATGTCAGCTTTATGCGCCGCGTATCCACGGACTCGAAAGCTGTCAGCATCGTTGAGGCAATCATCAGCATGGCGCACATGATGGGGCTGATGGTCATCACCGAAGGTATCGAGACTGAGGAGCAGGGACTGAGGATGAATGCCCTGGGTGATAACTACGTGCAGGGGTATTATTTCTACGAACCCATGCCTGTGGAGTCCTTCGAGGCTCTTCTGTGCGACGGGGAGAAGATCGGAAAACCGCCCTATAAGGGAGGCCCGATCATGACCGAGCGCCTCACCTTCCGGGAGATGTTCCACGAGGATGTCTTAAGCGACTCGCTGCTCGAGAATATTATCGGACCGGCGGCGATTATCCGGAAGACGGGAGACGGATTCCGTTTTATGCAGATCAACAGGTCCTTTACACAGATCACGGGGCTTGCGGCGGATGAGTTTGGAGTGATCCCCGGAGAGCCGGAGATCGAGCGGACCGAAAAGCTGTCAGTGCAGGGAGCGGAAGGACAGACGGAGCATCCGCTGGAAGGCGTTTCCGGAGAACTGCGTGTGCGCGGTGCTTCCGGAGAGCTGATCCTTTTGAAGGCAAAGCTCTTCCTTCTTTACAGCAATGACGAGCACCGGCTTTATATGGCAACGGTGCAGGAAGGATAAAGAACCATCACGAATAGAGAAAAGGATGCAGGCCGGGAAACCGGCTGCGCATCCTTTTTTTCCAGGTTCATGATCGGGCTTCAAAGCGGATTCCGAACATCCGCTTTTCTTATCTCGTTACGATCTCCGTGGGGATATCGAGGATCTTCGCGACCTTCAGGATCACGTCGATATATCTTCCGCTGGCGGCAGCCATGTGGTGCGTGGGGCCGGCTTCACTCCAGCGGTTTACGAATTCCCTGGCTCCGCAGGTGAAGCGCGTTCTCATGTTGGTGTCGCCGAAGGAGAGAATCTTTCCCTCTTCATTGACGCCCTCCGCGGCGATAAATTTGAATCTGCCTTCACTGTCCTGCGTGATGGCAAGATAGGTAACCGGGCCGAGGTGCGGGTAGAACTGCGTGAGGTATCCGCCGCCCGTTTTGCCGTGGAAGACCTTTACGATCTTCATCGTGGGCTTCTTTGCGGAGATATCCGCGTCGCCGGAGCCGCTGTGGCCGATGATGCAGATGTCGTCGTTGAAATCGATGGAGTACATCTCGGAGAGCTGGCCGGTCCCGGAGATGGTCTTCAGGATACTCATGGCCATGGCGACCTTCATGTCTCCCTCGACCGCGCAGGCGCATCCCTGCTTGATGAGCATCGAGAACGCCGGTATCAGCATGCTGTCGAGAACGCCGGCCTTGCCGGTCGCGAAGCCGTCGTAGTGAGAGGCGATCAGACCGAGCTGCTCGTCTTTAACCCATTTTTCGAAGGCAACGACGTACCGCGCCATTTCCCAGACCTCTTCAATGCTGCCGCCGCCCTCAATATCAAAGGTGTCGAGGATCTCCTGCGCTTTTTCGCGGATCAGAGATTCATCGTTGATATCGTCGGCGATGGCCCACATTTTCTCCCAGTCGAACTGCTTTGTGTAGAGCCCGAGTCTTCTGTAAAGATTTGATTCGTCGATATAGAGGTCCATCATGCCCGGATAGGGTCTGCCGATCTGGGCGATATTTGTGCGGCGGAAACGCCTTCTCACCTGGGCTGCGAGGCACCATTCCTCAAGTTCCTTCTGAACGCCCGGATCGCCGCCTTCGACGACGCCGGTAATGACGGCGTGGCGCTTGCCGAAGCGCTCAAGATCGGCAACCATTTCGCCGACTGCGCCGCAGGCGTATCCTTCGCCGAGCCAGGAGGCGATGCCCGTGTGGTCGTAATCGAGAGCTTTCAGCTTTTGAAGATTCACGAGAACCACGGGAACGTCGAGATCCTTTACCGCCGGAAGCATGTTGTAGGATGTGGCGTAGGTGAGCAGCTGAAGGAATACGAGATCCACGTCCGCCGCGCGGAATTTGTCGCCGGCTTCCTGGGACTGCTCTTTAGTTGTGACCATGCCGCCGTCGATGATTTCAACGGTATCCGGGAGGCTCTTCTTGAATGCTTCATACTGGGCTTCGAATTCCGGAACAAGTGACGGGAACTGCGGCAGATAGGCGCCGAGCGCGATTGAGAAGACGCCGACTTTAGCTTTTGTATTGACTAACATGATATCCTCCGATAGAGAGTGATTGAAAATGGTGACTATGGGCGATAGGTCTTCACTCCGAAAGACTGATATACGGAGTTACGGAATTCCGCAAGGCCGGAGAAGACTCCGTCTGCGATCATCTGGGCGCCGACATTGCCGATCGCGGTCGCTTCGCCCGGTCCTGCAAGGACTGTTTTTCCGGTAACTTCTGCGGTCAGCTCATTGAGCCAGCCGGCGTTTGAGCCTCCGCCTACGATGTTGATGGTGTCATAGGACTGTCCGGTCAGCGCTTCGATCTCTTCCGCCGTCTTTTTGTAGCAAAGCGCGAGAGAGCGGTAGATGACGCGGGCGATCTGCCAGGGGGTCTCCGGAACCTGCTGTCCCGATTCCCTGCAGGCGGCTTTTACTTCCGCAATCATGGAAGACGGGGCCAGGAATCTGCTGTCATTGGCGTCGATCACTGAGCTGATCGTCTCTTTTTCAGCGAGGGCGCACAGGTTTGCGAATCCGAAATCATCCGCATCGCTCCGTCCTTCGTACTCGTATCCCGCCTCAAATTCCTTCTTCACGGACTGGATCATCCAGAGCCCCATGATGTTTTTAAGGAAACGGAACCGATGGTCGTAGCCGCCTTCATTCGTGAAATTCGCCGCTTCCGCGTCCTCGCCGGTCTCGGCTTTAAGAAGCTCGCAGCCCATGAGAGACCAGGTCCCTGAGGAGATGTAGAGCACGTGATCCGCATTTGACGGAACGCTCATGACGGCCGAACCGGTGTCATGGGTTGCGGGGAGAACGACTCTCAGATCATATCCCACAAAGTCCCGGATCTCCGGGAGAAGGTTTCCCGCGGTTTCACCCGGCATCGAAAGATCTCCGAAGAGGTCTTTTGGAAAACCGAGCTTTTCGATCAGCGGAAGATCCCATTTGCAGGAAACGGGATCGACGAGCTGGGTCGTCGTCGCGTTGGTATACTCCTGCTTTTTGACTCCGGTCAGGAGGAAATGGAAATAATCCGGCACCATGAGGAAACTCCGCGCCTTAAGCAGAATGTCCGGATCCGCCTCCTTCTGGGCAGTCAGCTGATAGATGGTGTTGATCGGGTTTTTCTGGATCCCGGTTCTTCTGTAAAGCTCGTGCAGCGGGATGATCTCCGATACCTTCCGGTCCATGCCCGCCGTGCGGCTGTCGCGGTAAGCGAAGCAGGGAGCGAGCAGATGGTCGTTTTCGCCTAGAAGAACATAGTCGACGGCCCAGGTGTCAATGCCCATGGAAACCGGAATTTTCCCGATCTCGGCGCATTTTTTCATTCCTGCGAGGATCTCGGAAAAAAGCCGCTTTGTGTCCCATACCTTATGGCCGTCCGCATCGTCATTTCCGTTATAGAAGCGGTGAACTTCCTCGAGCTGAATTTTGCCGTTTTCCAGATGGGCGAGGATATGACGGCCGGAAGAAGCGCCGATATCCACCGCCAGATAGTAAGTATTACTCATCATTTATTTCCTCCGCATAAGGGGAAGAGTTCATTCTTCCGGAAGCTGTCCGATTTTTCCGTCCTTCTTTTCATAGAGGAACTTCTCGTTGATCGTCACTCCGAAGGGTGCGTTCAGCTCGCGGAACTGGTCGGGAGTGATCGTGTTCATCTTGCAGGGCGACATGGACATAACCTTTACCAGGATTTCCGCCGCTTTTTCCACCGTGTGCATAAGGCCGAAGGTGAGGTCAAAGTCATAGCCGCAGCAGAAAGCGCCGTGGTGCGCCCAGACCGCGACATCCTGCGTCTTCATGATTTCGGCGGTTGCGTCGCCGATCAGCTTGCCTCCGCAGAGCATCCACGGAACGATGCCGATTCCTTCCGGGAAGACGATGGGGCATTCCGTAGCCATTTCATAAATCTCGCGTGTAAATACGCGGCTGTCCAGCGGGAGTACGAAGGTGAGAGCGATCGTATTGGTCGGGTGGCAGTGATAGACTACGCGGATTTCCGGATCTCTCGCCTTGCAGACTTCGAGATTTGCGAGGTGCGTCGGAAGCTCGGACGTGGGCTTTCCGCCGTCGCGGAGTCCCCATACGATGCGATAGCGGTTTCCCTCTTCATTCAGCTGCAGGATGCATACGTTGGCGGCGGGATCAAGCTCGATGTTGCGGAAATATTTGCCGGATCCGCTGACCAGGAAATATTCACCTGCAAGACCCGGGAAGGCGGATTCGTCGTTTGCCTGCCATCCGATCACCTGCCATTCTCCGTCGTAGCAGAAATCCTCTGAAAGGAGTTCGACTTCTTCCGCTTTGAGACGGTAGCTTAAATTGCCGCCGTTTCTTTCGTGCCATCCCTGTTTGAAGCCGTCAGAAGCCATGCGTGCGTAGCCCTTCATAAGTTCCGAATCAAGTACTTTCATATCGCAATCCTCTCTTTATATAAGTGATCTTTTCATGTTATGATGATTTCATTATAAGGTGTCCTTATTTGTACGGAAAGGTTCTTATTTGATAAAAAATGCGTCCTAATTTGCACTGATGAGCGAAGCGGATTGCGAATGCCGGCTTTAGCAACGCGGACAATCCCACTCACAGGCAGCAAAAGACGTAAGCGGGAGGCAGAAAATACATGAATGCGGAACTTTTTTCAAAGCTTTCGGTGATCACGGATGAAGAAAAGGAAATCCTGAAAGGACGATCCGGAATTGACAGGAGCTTATACTACAGGCCTGGAAGCTCGCCGCGGCCGGATGAAATCGACGCATCGCTTGTGCTTACAAACGGCAAGCTCATCGATATACGCCCGCATACGCGTTTCGTCCATTTTCCGAAGCACACGCACAATTATATTGAATTTGTGTATATGTGCAGCGGAGAGACGACACATATCATCGACGGGAGCAGGATTACCCTTAAAGCCGGGGATCTTCTCTTCATGAACCAGCACGCTGAACAGGAGATTCTTCCGGCCGGCGAAAATGATATTGCCGTCAATTTCATGATCCTGCCGCAGTTCTTTGATTCGGTTCTCAGATCCATGGAGGAGGATCAAAGCGCTCTCCGGGATTTCCTCATCAGCTGTCTGACGGACCGTGACATGGGAGGAAACTATCTCTATTTCGACGCGGCGGAAATCCTTCCGGTCCAGAACCTGATGGAGAATATGATCTGGATTATGCTCCATCCGGTGCGGAACAGGAGGACCCTCAGCCAGGCGACTGCGGCGCTTCTTTTCATGATGCTGACGGATTACGCGGACCGCATCCGCGTGTCGGGGAATTCCTTCGAGGAGAATCTGATGATCCGGCTTCTTGCCGGTATAGAGACGGATTATAAAAATGTATCACTCACGGAGTTTGCCGATGAACACTCGATTGACATCTGGACGCTTGGCAGGCTGATCCGCCGGAAAACCGGAAGGACCTTCAAGCAGCTTTTAATCGAAAAACGCATGAGCCAGGCCGTTTACCTGCTTCAGCACACGAACCTTACGGTGGCGGAAATCGCCTTGTCAGTCGGATATGAAAACACGAGCTATTTTCACAGGACGTTCAGAGAAACTTACGGGATGAGTCCTCGCGAATTCCGGGTCAGCGCGAAGGAGCCAGGCGAGGCGTCCGGAGG
>CADBRO010000248.1 GCA_902797075.1 uncultured Lachnospiraceae bacterium | reverse complement strand
ACCGTTACCGGAGATGAACTGCTCGCCAGAGCACTGATGCATGAAATTGATCATCTTGACGGCCACATGTACACTGAGCTCGTTGAAGGACAGCTTCATGATGTCAGCTACGAGGAGGAAGAGGAAGAATGACCAATATTGTTTTCATGGGAACGCCGGATTTCGCGGTCAGCTCGCTGCTGGCGCTCTGCGACGGCGGTTATCATATCACGGGAGTCGTTACACAGCCGGACCGGCCGAAGGGAAGGAACAAGGAGATCCTGCCCGGACCCGTAAAGGCGGCGGCGCTCGAGCGGGGGCTTACGGTATATCAGCCCGCGAAGGTGCGGGATCCGGAAGCGGTCGAAATAATCCGGAAAATGGAGCCTGATCTCATCGTGGTGGCGGCCTTTGGCCAGCTGATTCCAAGGGAGATTCTTGAGATGCCGAAGTACGGCTGCATCAACGTCCACGCATCGCTTCTTCCCGCTTACCGCGGGGCGGCTCCGATTCAGCACGCAATCCTTGACGGACTTGACGAAACCGGCGTCACGATCATGCTGATGAACGAGGGACTTGATACAGGTGAGATTCTTTCGTCGTGTAAGGTCCCGATCACGAAAAATACGACCGGCGGAAGTCTTTTCGACGAGCTCGCGGAAGAAGGCGCAAAGCTTCTTGCAGCGACGATTCCGGATATTCTGGCGGGAAAAATAACGCCTATGCCGCAGCCCGAAAAGAGCACGACTCCCTACGCTTCGATGATCTCCAAAAATATGGGAAGAATCGACTGGAATAAACCGGCGGCGGAAATTGAACGCCTTGTCAGGGCGATGAATCCGTGGCCCAGCGCATGGACGATACTTGACGGCAGAATCCTTAAAATCTGGAAGGCGCATATCGAGAAGCCGGAACTTACCGGCACGCCCGGTACCACCGGGAGAATTGTCCGCCAGGACGCAAGGGGATTCTACATCCAGACGGCGCAGGGGATTCTGGTGCCGGAGGAGATTCAGCTTGAAGGAAGAAAGCGCATGGCCGCTTCGGAATTCCTGAAAGGCTTTATAATCAGAAACAACGATCTGACGAAGGAGAAGCAGTGACTGCATTTTCAAAAGAAATGTCTTTGATCCTTAAAAAAGAGCTTCGTCCGGGTCGCAGGGGGGCAAACGCGAAATGACTGAAAGTGTAAGGGAGATTATCCTTCGGGTTCTGACAGAAATCAGCGAGAACGGGATCTACAGCCATATGGCGATCCGGGGCGCGCTTGAGCGCTATCAGTTTCTGTCCAAAAGGGACCGCGCGTTCATCACAAAGGTGTGCGAGGGCACGGTCGAGCGGATGATCGAGCTTGATTATATCATCGACTGCTATGCCACTGTGCCCACATCGAAGATGAAGCCGGTGATCCGGGATATTTTAAGGAGCGCTGTCTATCAGCTGCGCTTTATGGACAGTGTCCCGGCATCCGCCGCCGTCAACGAGGCGGTCAAGCTGACACAGAAGAAGGGATTTTATAACCTGAAGGGGTTTGTCAACGGAATACTGCGGAGCGTCATCCGCGGCGGTTCGGAAACTCCGTATCCCGATCCGGAAAAGGAACCTGTAAAGGCTCTGTCCGTCAGGTTTTCAATGCCGGAATGGATCGTGAGAAACTGGATCTCCGAATTCGGACCCTATGTGACAGGGAAAATGCTGGAGAGCAGCCTCACTGTCAGGCCGACGGTTGTGAGGTTCAAGACGGACCGCATTTCCAAAAATACGATTCTCCAGTCCCTCGCGTCCCAGGGCGTCACGGTAAAAAGGGCCCCGTACCTGCCGTACGCGTATATCATATCGGATTATAATTACCTTCCGGCACTTACCGCATTTAAAAACGGCTGGATCTTCCCGCAGGATGTAAGCAGTATGCTTGTGGCGGAAGCGGCCTCTCCCATGAGAGGAGATTACGTGATTGACATGTGCGCCGCACCGGGCGGAAAGAGCCTGCATATTGCCGATAAGATGGGAAGCTTCGGCATGGTGGAGGCCAGAGATGTGTCGGAGGACAAGGTTGCGCTCATTCGGGACAATGTTCACCGGGCCGACCTGATCAACGTAAGGCCGGTGGTCATGGACGCCCTGGCTTACGACATGAGCTCGGCGGAAAAGGCCGATATCGTCATCTGCGACGTCCCCTGCTCCGGCCTTGGAGTGATAAGCAGAAAGTCGGACATCAAGTACCGCGTGACGCCGGAACGGATTGCGAGCCTTGTGGATCTGCAGCGGCAGATTCTCTCGAACGCGGTGAAATACGTCATGCCGGGAGGACACCTGATCTACAGCACGTGCACCGTAGGGAAGAGTGAAAATGAGGATAATGTCCGCTGGATCACGGAGAACTTCCCCTATGAACTTGAGAGCCTTGATCCGTATATCCCGAAGCAGCTGAGGAGACTTACGACGGCAGAGGGATATCTCCAGCTGATCCCCGGAATCCATGACTGCGACGGATTTTT
>CADBRO010000247.1 GCA_902797075.1 uncultured Lachnospiraceae bacterium | reverse complement strand
TGTCTCAACGCCGAGAGCTGTGGAGTCATTGGAGCAAACCCATGCATCAAGCTCAGTGCCGTCTGCATAGTAGCTGGAAAGGATGTTCTCAGCTCTCTTCTGAGCTTCATCTGTCTTCCACTGAGCAGTAGCAACTTCAGTGAAGTCTGTCTGGCCTGACGGAACGACGAGCTTGCCTGCATCGATGTACGGCTGAAGGACGTCCATAGCGCCGCTGTAGAAATAGCCTGCGTTGTTGTCGCCCGGGTCACCGGCTGTGATTTCGAGGTTGAACGGGCCTTCCGCATTTTCAAGGTCAAGAGCCTCTACGATGTAATTGCCCTGAACGGTACCGACCATGTAGTTATCGAATGTTGCATAATAGGAAACCGCATCAGAATTCATGAGCAGACGGTCATAAGCGATAACCGGAATCTCATTTTCTGCTGCCATATCAAGAGCTTCACCAAGGGAATCGCCTTCAATAGCTGCGATAACAAGAACATCTGCGCCGTTGCCGATCATCGTTTTGATCTGGTTCAGCTGCGTTGTCGGGTCATTGGAAGCGTACTGAAGTTCGACTTCATAGCCTGCATCCTTCAGTTCTTTTTCCATGTTATCGCCGTCCTGATTCCATCTCTGGAGATCCTTTGTCGGCATGGAAACTCCGACTTTCTCGCCTTCAGCGAATGCCGTAACCGACATTGCCGCCATCATTGCGCCGCAAAGTGCGAGTGCTGCTAATACTCTTGCTTTCATCTGAATCCTCCTTTTTTGCTCAAATGAGCAGAGACTTGTTTAAAGAGTTTTATTAACTCCTTTTATAAAAGCAATTTAATAATATCCCCAAAGGATTCCATCGTCAATAATCTATTGTATGATTTCCCAATTTTTTCTGTTTTTAACAAAGTTTTATACACAATTTTATACAAGTTTACAAAGAATATTCCGACAAGTCCTGCGGCAGGTTCTCCTCTTCTTCAGCAGGAATCCCGCTGTTTTTCATGATAACGTTCATATATCCGTACGGAATCTCAATGCCGTAAGCGTCCAGCTTCTCTTTGACTCTTAAGTTGATGTCGCTCTTTACAGACTCGGTGGAATTTTTCGATTCGTAATAAACTGTCGTGCGGAGCAGCAGGCTGCTTTGCTCGTAAGCCATAAAATACACCGGCGCATAGATTCCGGCATCTCCGTCAGGTTTTCCTGGAACGGTATAGGGACTTTCCCTTACAGCTTCGCCGATCGCTTTCATGGCCGTCCGGATGTCGCTGTCATAGGAAACCCCTAAGGACAGAATATAGGATCTGTTTGATCTCCCATGGCTCATGTTGGAGATCCTCATCGCGTTCATACGGCTGTTCGGGATAATAATATCCTCTGTATCCAGCCCCCTGAGAACAACGTGCCGGATGGTTATGTCGGTAACAATCCCGGAAGTGCCGTCCTCCAGTTCGATCCTGTCTCCGAGACCGAAGGGCTTCATCGAGCTTATCATAAGGCCGCAGAACAGATCCGATATCACCGGCTGTGCGGCAAAGCCGGCGACTGCACCGATGATCGCAGTCCCCTGGAACAATACTTTTCCGAACGAAGCCGTCACGTCGCTTGTTAATATTACCCAGAACGCTGCGATCACAATGACCAGCGCCTTAAGTATATTTTCCGTATACCGGAAAACGATCGCATTTTTGCTGCTATATTTTTTTCGAAAAATCTTCCGGATAATCCCCGTTGCCGCCGCTGCGACCAGTGCTGCCACTCCTGCGGACGCAGCGAATCTGGCCAGTAATATAAGCCAGTGTCTGCCGCTTGCAATAATCTGTTCCATCTGTACCGGCTCCCCTCCGGAAAATATTTCTACTGTCCTCCGGCGCTTTCCCCATCCATAGCCTCTGCTATATTTCTGAGGAGTTCTGCCAGGGTTTCGCTGTCAAAATTCTCTTCCACAAGCTGCACAATACGCTTGCAGGATTCATTGTTCTGAAACTCGTCAATCAGCTGCAGAAGGCTTTGCTTATCATGCTCATCGAGTCCTTCCTGAAGCTCCGTGTATATGTCGCCGCCTGTATCGAGAAGAACCATGATCAGCCGCACCTGGTAATCCTCGATTTCAAGGGTTCTTAGTACCTTCTCCGTCAGCTCCTGATTTTCCCTGACGAAGCGGAGGCCGTCATCCGCAAGGGTAACCAAAAGGTCCTGAACTTCCGGGTAACTCAGGTATCTCTGCAGCTCCTCAGACTCAAGGATATTGCTGACATCCAGAATAAACTGACGGATCTGCTCGTCCGTAATCCCGCTTAATAAATCATTTATCACATCCGCATTCAGCACATGCTCTGTCGCTTCCGACGCAGCCTCTGAAGCTTCCTGTGCAGGCCCCGACGCTTCCTGTGCAGGCTCCGACGCTCCCTGAGCAGGCTCTGAAGCTTCCTGCGCAGGCCCCGAAGCTTCCTGTGCAGGCTCTGAAGCGTGCGCGCAGACCGCCGGCGCAGATAACAGCGCCAAAACCAGCAGACTGACAAACAACCGCTTTACCAACATATAAAAAACTCTCCTATCGTTTGTCTTTATCAACCAGCTCCAGTGCCAGCAATCCGATCAGAGAATATGCCCCGGCGCTCAAAAGAAGAATTCCCCAGCATGTCAGAAGGTTCTCCCTGGTAAACGCGTAATCCTCCTCCTGAAGCTTCGAAGCAGTAAAGGTCTCCAGTCTGTCCCTGATCTCGTCAATCGACATGACATCATGGATTTTTTTCATGATATCGTCGCCGGAACTCTCGTCGTCTCTCATACCGTCGACAGCAGCGTAGACTGCAATCGACTTCTGACTGTTGTAATCCGCCGCAATATTGACCGCGCGGATGCCCCAGTTGCTCACCGTAAACTGTGAAATAAACTTCGCGGTCGGTCTCTGGAGCGGGAAAATGCCTCCCGCGAACACCAGCTGGACAACCAGAAGGAACGGCATAATCGTCATGGCCGTCGTCGTAGTATGCGCGATACAGGACACCATCAGTGCCATCATATCCGCCGCGTACGTAACAAGAAACATGGAAATGGCCAGATCGAGCGTGAATATTCCCGTTATAAGCCCAGCACTCGGGAAATACATGCCGAAAACCCGGAAAATCACCAGGGTTATCGCAACCTGGATCATGCAGACAATCGCCTGGTATATCATATGCGATGCCAGATACGACGTAATATGCAGGCCAGCGCGGTGCTCTCTCTTGATGATGCTCCTTTCCTTGCAGACAGCCTGTATGGAATTGAACATGCCGTTCCAGATGCACACGCAGATAACCGCAAGCGAGCCGTACTTCGTATACTCCATATTCCGGAACATCTGGCTTCCCAGAACATATACGACCATAAACGCGATCAGTGCAGCCATCGGAAGCACTTTCCAGTTCTTCTCATTGATCATAAGGCGGAACTGCTTCCCGAGATACACCGGGATCTGCTCGAGCCGGTTCTTATAGAGGATACTCTTTCCTGAAAATGCTACGCTGTGTTCCTCCTCGAACGTTCCCTGCTGTTCCTCGCGGTCTGTGAAAATCACTTTTTCCCGCTCATCCCGGAGTTTTTCGTATTCAGCGTATTTCCGGATGAATTCGTCCGACCTGCCTTCACCGCCTTCGTTCTGCGCGTTAATGCATTTTACGATGCCTTCCAGAGAATCAACACCGAAGAAATCACGGGCTTCCTGAATTCCGCCGTAGAAAGCGAGACGTCCCACCTTTGTCTCGGTGTTTTTGGCCAGTACGATCACCTTGTCAAAAAGATGTGCGACCCGGTCCGGCGCGTGAGTAATTACCAGCACGATTTTCCCGGTACAGGTAATCATCCGGAGGTTCTCCATGAGCTCCGTCGCCATGATGCCGTCAAGACCCGAGTCCGGTTCGTCAAGGATAAAAAGGGAGGGCGACGCGATGAATTCCGTACAGATCGAAAGACGCTTTTTCTGTCCTCCGGAGAGCTTTGACACAAGCTCTCTTTCACGTCCGGTAAGTCCGAAGGTTTCAAGGACTGCCGCGATCCTCCGTTCCTTCTCTTCCTGGCTCATCTGTTTCGGAAGGCGCATATCCGCGGCATTTCTCACTGTGCTTCCGACCGTATCGTCCTCACGCATCAGGTTCTCCTGCGGAACAAAGCCGATGCGCTGCTTGATCTGATTGTAATCGCGATAATAATCGTAACCGCCCTGCGTGATGGTGGCTTTCGCCTTCTCATAACCGGTTACCGCATTTACAAACGTGCTTTTTCCGGCTCCCGATCCGCCGAGGATCAGAACCATGCTTCCCGGCTCGATTGACAGGTTAATATCCTTCAGCAGGGTGACGCGCTTCATTGACTGATGAACCGACCGTTCATCAATCCGGATGGAAAGTCCGGTTCCCTGGATCGGATAACCGTAGACAAGCCCGGAGCCCTCAAACACAAATCTGGTTTCACCGATTTGTATGCTGTCATCGATTCGTATCTTAAATCTGTCATTGACAGGCTTCCCGTTATGAAGCACCTCCTCGGTGACAAATTCCTCTATGGTCCAGCTGCCTTTTTCGTACTCGAAAACCATGGAATCTCCCTGATCCTTCGAGTTCTGTTCTTTAATACGAACAAGATGGCGGCCGTCGTCCATATTGAGGATGCGCCAGTCCCTGCCGCTCACGAACTTCTCAAAGAAGATTGCGGTAAGCATCCGGTCGTTAACAAGACGGATCACGCATCCGTCGAAGAGCTGGGTTTCCTCTTCCTGCTGAAGATTTTTGCCGCCGACAAATGTGAATGCTTTATCGGAAAGGTTTCGGAAAAACCATTTTCCGTCCCGGGTGTAGATCTTGCACTGTTCCTTATCCAGGAAAGGGTACTCCAGCTGAAGTCTGGTCGTTGTATAAACCTCCATAGGAGACTGACCGCATAAAACCGTATTATGAAAAATGACGTACTGTCTCGGCTTTTCCTGTGCCTCGAAATAAATCAGGCTGGCCGCCGGCATCTTTGCCCTGCTGGTTGCACTCATTTCTGATTCTCCTATAACCGGTAATTAGACAGCTGCTCAATAAAAGTATAATTCAATCACTGCGTTACGTCCAATTAAAGCCTGTAATAATATGTTTGTTTTATGCAATTACACCATAAATACGTTCATTGACCCGCAAATGCGCAGCTTGCAAGAAGGTTCGAAGCTGTCTTCATCGCTTCGTCGAAGGTGTGAAATCCCGGACGGTGAAGATCTTCCGCCGGTTCTCCCGGCGTCCTGCTTCCTACCCAGAAGAAGCAGGATGGCACAAATTTTCCGTAAGATGCAAAGTCTTCACTTGCGAGAGACGGAGGCGCGTCGGTCAGCGCGTCCTCCCCTGCCGCCTCCACGGCAGCATATCTGCCGATTTCCTGCATTTTATCCGAGTTAAAGACCGGCGGTATCCGCTCCTTCCATACCACCTCCGCTCCGCACTCATAGGCCGCAGCAGTATTCCGCACGATCGATTCCGTTCTTTCAATAGCCCGGTCGAGAGCATCCTCCGAAAGGGAGCGGATCGTCCCGTTCATCTCCACCCGGTCGGCAACCACATTTGCATGACTGCCTCCGCTGATCCGGCTGATCGAAAGCACCACCGAATTAAGAGGATCCGTATTTCTGCTCACAATTGTCTGGAGCGACTGGACGACCGCTGCAGCGCAGACGATAGGATCCCTGTTGAGATGCGGCATGGAACCGTGTCCTCCGGCACCTTTAATCACGATGGTCATATTCCGCTTTCCTGCCATGAGGGCTCCTCTCCTGCAGACAATCTTTCCGCCCTCGACCGAAGGCCAGTTGTGAAGCCCGAAACAGTAATCCGGATGGATCAGCTCAAAAAGGCCGCTGTCAATCATCATCCGCGCGCCGGTGGTTCCCTCTTCGGCAGGCTGGAACAGGAAGTCCACTGTATTCTTCAGCACCCCGTCCTTCTTTGCCCGATCGAGGATCAGCGCTGCGCCGAGGAGCGACGCCGTATGGAAATCGTGTCCGCAGGCATGCATCACTCCGTCGCTTACCGACCTCCACTCGCTCTCATATATTTCTGTCTGCGGCAGTGCGTCAATATCAGCCCGAAGCGCCACCTCTGCACCGCAGGCTTCTCCCGGTATCCTCGCAAGAAGGCCGGTCTGAACCGGCAGGTCGAGAATGGTCACTTCCGTTAGCGTCTGCAGAAATTCGCGGATTTTCCCGGTCGTCCTCACCTCTTGTCCGGACAGCTCCGGATGCATATGGAGGTCTCTTTTCACAGACAGTATCTGGTTGTATTCCGCGTCCGTCAGCCTGTATCTGCAATCCACCATCTTATTCCTCCGTTCGTGATCCTCACCGGACATAATGCTCTAAAATATCCAGTTTTTAATAAATATTCTCACACCATGTATTGTGTTTTGCAAGTCCGCCTTTTACCGATTAAATCAGGTGAGCGCCGGCATTCGGACGCTTCTTCTGCAGGCATACCCGCATCATTAAGATATATCACGCAAAAAACTGCGCAGCCGACAGGCTGCGCAGCAAGGTTTTAAGTATTCTTATGCATTGACCGCATCTTCGTCAATCTCAAAGAACAGCGTTGTATAACCGTCTCTTTCCGCGAAAATGGCGTGTACCGGAATCGGAAGCTGTTGGCGGAGAACCTTCGCTTTCTTCTTTGTAACACCGAAAACGGTTGAATTCACTCTTGCACCTTCCTCAAGCTCGACGATACCGTAGCAGTAAGGCCCGATCTTGGCATTCCACGGATCTGAATTGAGAGTTGCGGGGGTAATCATGGTCGTCAGTTTTCCGCGGCCGGAAAGCTCAACCCACTCGGTCTCGTGATATCCGCAGGAATTGCACGCATAGCGGGGCGGAAACTCAATCGCGCCGCATTCTTTGCACTTGCGCGCAAGTATTTTGTGATTCTCCAGTCCTTCGTAAAACGGAGCAACGATCTTCTCTATCTTCATCTCTCACCCCTCCTTACTTATTCCACAGCCCTGAGAATCGGGATACAGCAGTTCTGTCCGCCGCCGAAACCTCTGAGCATCGCGGTTTTCGGATTGTTCTTCACCTGAATCGCGCCTGCTTCGCCACGAAGCTGAAGAACTGCCTCGTAGATATCAGCCATTCCGGAAACACCGAACGAATGACCATAAGATGTACGTCCGCCGTGAGGATTAATCGGACGGTCGCCGTCAAATGCGCATCTTCCTTCGAGCATCCATTTCCATCCCTCTCCTCTC
>CADBRO010000246.1 GCA_902797075.1 uncultured Lachnospiraceae bacterium | reverse complement strand
TGCCGCCTGCAGCGTTGATCTCGTCTTCGCTTACGATGCCGTAGTTGGACCATGCGATCTGGTTAAGAAGATCCGGAGCAGCGCTGTTGAAGCCGATGGTTACGGTGTGCTCATCATCAGCAACCGCGTCAACGAAATAACGGCCGGTGTCACTGTTCGGGCTGAATTCGATCGCTGTGTTGACTGTGTAAACAACGTCATCAGCAACAAGCGGTGTTCCGTCTGTCATCGTGACATCGTCACGAAGAGTGAACTTGCAGTGTGTATCGTCAACCCATTCCCATTCGGTCGCGAGGTTCGGAAGAACATCTCCCGTATTTCTGTCGACCTTGACAAGCGTGTCATAAAGCGCGTTGGAGATGATCATCATCTCGTTTTCGACCTTGCCGGTTCCGGCTGCCCAGAGAGCTGACGGCTCTGCGGAAAGTCCGATGACAAGAGTCTCGTCCGTGACCTCGGTGTTCGCCGGATCTTCATTTGCGCCGTATACGCCGTCTTCCGCGAAAGCGCAGGTGGCGACGGAGAGCGTCATGAGGGCCGCAAGGCCAAGGCTTAACATTTTCTTAAAACTCATTTCTTTTCCTCCTTTGATGATGATTGATTTTTGAAATGCGTTTTTATTGCATGTCTGAATTCTATCAGACTTAATGCGCAGGTTCTTCTTTTAGTCTGAATCAGTTAACTTTACCGAATTGACCTTTTTAAAGACGACCGGATCACCCAGGTCAAAAAAAGCTCATAATAATGACCACTTGCCGTCATGCCTCAAAATCAGTAAATTTGCGCTTTACAAATCGCTTTTTTGATTTTTTTATTTCTCCGGATTTCCGATCGCCGAATCAAAACCCTTAATCCGGGTCTTCATCTTCTCATCCAGCATCTCCTTATTGGCCATGATCTTCGGTCCGCAGATCGCGCCGAAGCCCTGGATCTCGGTCGTATGCTCGCGAAGACCTGCGAATGTTCCGCGGGCCCTGTTCTGCTGAGCCTCAGAGAACTCGACCTTAACGGCTCCGTTCTCAATACTGAGCTCGCCTTCAATGCCGCAGACCGGGCATTCGACCTTCGTGGTTCCCGGAAGGATCGTGATGATTCTCTGATGGCAGACCGGGCAGACTCCTTCCGGTTTGTTTTCCGGCTGGAAGAACGGAACAGAATCATCGTTGTAGCCTTCGACCGTTCTCCTGCCCATCTCATGCATATTGTCGATGAGCTGCGGGTCGATGTACGGGCTGCCGATCGTTCCCATACTGTTGGCATTGTAGTTTCCCATGACCTTCATCATCGGCGGGAAGCCGAAGAGATGAAGCGTGGCGGTTCCCATGGAAGTCCAGTTGTCAGTGCTTGCGCCGCCGACTGAGATATAGGATACGGTTCTCTTTTTCAGTCTTTCCATCGGGAATGCGTCCGGATCGCCGGGGAATTCCCCTGTCCTTCTCTTGTCGAGAACCCAAGTAATAGCTGAGTAATCATGTCTGCAGGAGAAGCGGTCCACGAAATCCTTGAACTGGCCGACCGGCTGAAGGACATAGACCGGAGCTCCGACTACGAGTGCGTCCGCCCACCTGACCTGCTCCTCAAGTTCCTGGAAATCATCCTTGAAAATGCAGACGTTGTCCTTGCCCTTCTCAAGCTGTGTGGAACATGCGCCGCAGCCCCGGCATCTTCCGATATTCAGATTACAGGTGTTAATGAAGCGGATTTCGGCATCCGGAGCAGCCTCACGGCATCCGAACAGTGCTTCTTTGACAAGAATATCAGTGTTTGCGTTCTTTTTTCCGAAAGATACACCAAGAATATTCATCATTATACCTCTTTTTTGTGCTTTTTGTGCAATGCTTCCCGGGCATCCGGGATGTTTCATGTAAAGATTTTACATTTTCGGAGCACAAAACGCATTTCCCACTACGACTGAAACAGCGTTCTATTTTTACCTGTTGACACAAAAAGAGGTCAAAATCGGCAACATTCCTGTGTCGATTTTGACCTCGCATCAATCCGGATCAGCAATAAGTCTGTGTCAGAACTCCAGATTTATCTCACTTGTGAGGCAGTCCCGGGAATTTCCTCCCGCATAAATCCGGAAAAGACCGTCCTCAAGGTGGTATTTTCCTTCATTGTCAAAAAAGCCCATATCCTGCTTTTTAAGGCAGAAGCTGACTACCTTTGATTCTCCGCTCTCAAGGCAGATTTTCTCAAAGCCCTTCATCTCCTTGACCGGGCGTACAAGGGACGCCGCAACATCCTGCATATACAGCTGAACGACCTCCGTTCCTCCGCAGCTTCCGGAGTTTTTCACCTTCACGGATACAGCCAGCCCGTCCTGTTCTTCTTTGACCGTCAGATCCGAATATTCAAAGGTCGTATAACTGAGGCCGTAGCCGAACGGATAGAGAACTCCGGGCGTTACGTCGAGATATCTGGATGTGAACTTGCTCTTGCTTCCCGGTCTTCCGGTATTCGGGTGATTGTAATAAACCGGGCACTGCCCTGTCACATACGGGAAGGTCGCGGAAAGCTTACCGGAAGGATTCTTCTTTCCGGAGAGCACCGCAGCAACCGCCGGCCCCATCTGGATGCCGAGATGCCACGCCTCGACAATCGCGGGGACATACAGGTTCTCCCACTCAAGCGCGAGAGGCCGTCCGTTCATAAGTACCAGAACTACCGGCTTTCCGGTGGTCAGAAGTCTCTCAAGAAGTTCCCGCTGTCTGCCCGGAATCGTGATGTCAGCTCTCGAAGCGGCTTCTCCGGACATGGATACCAGTTCACCGAGCACCGCCACGATCACATCGCCGTAATCCGTAGCGGCAAGAACCTCGCTTTCATTGATATCCCCTTCGGGTCCGCCGCACGGGAAGTACCGGACATTCGGGAATTCTGCCTTCATTCCCTCATAAATGCTGACGCAGTCCTTCTCCTGCCAGCTCATTGCCCAGGCGCCGATAATCTCTTCCCTGCTGTCGGCAAGATTTCCCACGAGAGCAACCTTCGCTTCCTTCTTAATGGGAAGAATGTCATTCTCATTTTTCAGAAGAACGATGGATTCCTCAGCGGATTTTCTCGCAAGAGCGATATGCTCCTCCGGAAGAGTGTCATACCGGTGCATCGTCTCCTCGCTGACATAAGGATGATCGAAAAGTCCGAGCCACATCTTTACGGAAAGGATTCTTCTGACCGCTTCGTCGATCACTTCCATCCCGACTTTTCCGGCGAGGACGGCTTCCTTCAGGTGCTTCCGGTAAATCTCGGTCCCCATATCCATATCCATTCCGGCAATGGCCGCTTTCACGCCGGCATCGGCATCATCCTCCGCAATACCGTGGACGACGCACTCGCGGATCGCATTTGCGTCACTTACGACAAAGCCCGGGAATCCAAGGGATTCCTTAAGGATCTTCCGGAGCGTAAACTCATTGACGGTACAGGGCACGCCGTTCAGATCATTAAACGATGCCATCACAGTCTGTGCGCCTTCCCTGACCGCCGCTTCAAACGGCTTCAGGTAAACATTGTAGAAAAGATGCATCGCCATGCTGACCGTATTGTAGTCCCTGCCCGATTCGGCAGCTCCGTAGCCGATATAGTGCTTGAGACACGCGGCTACGTAATTATCCGTATCTGAGCGGTCATTCTGGAGCCCCTTCACCTTGGCAGCCGCAAAAACCGACGCAAGATACGGGTCTTCGCCCGGACCTTCCGAGATTCTCCCCCAGCGTGCATCTCTTGAGATATCAAGCATCGGGGCGAAGTGCCATGCGACACCGCTTGCGCGCGACTCTTTCGCGGCCATCCTTGCGGTCGCCTCCATAAGCTCCGGATCAAAGCATCCTGCCTCCGCGACCGCGATCGGATAGACGGAACGGAAGCCATGGATTACATCAAGACCGAAGATCAGCGGTATCCCGAGTCTCGACTCCTCCACCGCGATCTTCTGCAGTTCATTCACCTTTACCGGATCCTGAACCATGAGAGAACCGACGCCTCCTTCACGGATCGCGTCTTCATGAAAATCCTGCTTTGCGGAACTCATGATGTTGCCGAATTCCTCTTTTGAAATTCTTCCGTCCGTCATCATCTCGATGAGCTCTTCAAACGGCACGTCGAAGCCGCCGACAATTGACGGCGATTCCTGGTTCATCTGACCGATTTTCTCATCAAGTGTCATCTGTGAGAGCAACTCATCTACACGCCGCTTCTGTTCCTCTGTCAGGTAATTCATAGAGCCTCCTTTAGATATAATTATACTTAGAATTAATCAGAAATACTCAAGCAGAACCTTTCCGAAAACACCCGATGGCTCATACACTCCTCTTTCATGACCCAGCGGAGCCTGGTCATAATTCAGCACATCCCGAAGCGGTGTATTTACGGCTTCAATCTCGATTACGTTCGTTCCCTCCCGGAGCTTTCCGGTCAGGTCAAACCTGTACGGCGGACAGAACCTCAGGTCCGCCTCCTCGCCGTTCACAAGAATCCTGGCCGCCTCATAGACATGTCCGCACGAAAGGAAGCACCTTCTCCCGGCAGCTTCTCCGGCGTCGATTTCCTTCCTGTAACGCATAAATCCCGAAAACTTCGGCAGACTGTCAGATACCGGCTGAAGCTCCTCCATATGAGCGAGCTCCTTATATACAGGTTCATCGGACGCTCCGGCCACAAAGACATCCCAGCCTGAAGAAATATCGAGAACTTCCGGCTCTCCGGCGGTTTCAGGATACTCAGCCGGCACATCATCTCCTGTGATGATAACCGCTGATTCGTAGGGGCTAAGCGAGATCTCAGCCTTTATCCGGCCGTCCTCATACGTCTGCATAAGCGGCAGCATCCGGTTTTTAAGAGCGTCGTAGGCGGCAGCTCTTTCGGTATCGGATGATACTTCAAGCGTAAGCACGCCTTTAAGATCTTCTGTCAGAGATTCGTTGGTTATCATAAAGATATCTTTTCCGTCTTCAGAGCGGTATCTGTAGACAGATTTCTCTGATGATCCGCTCTCCGGCGACAGCACGAACGGGCTTTCGGAAACGCCGTTTTTCTTCAGCCAGGCTGAAAGATCCGCAAGCTCCGCGGTTTCCAGCTCTGCCTCCATCGGCATGTCTCCGGGCAGCACTCCGCAAACTCCCTCCGGAGAATTTCCCGCGATGACAACCGGAAGGTCCGGATGCTCAGATACGAACTTCACAAGTTTTGCGTCTATAAATTCAGCGCCCGGAACGATGAGGGCCGAAAGCGGAATGCCGTTGATCAGAAGCTTTCCGTCCTTCACATCGCTGCTGTAGCGAGTCTTGTCCGTCAGGGCGTCAATCGGAACGATCGCGTAGTCAATTCCTTCCTTGTGCAGAAGCTCTGCGATATACTCCTCAAGGCATGCGTCACCCGCCCATTCGCTCTCGGCGCGGTACACAATGCCGACCTCCGGAAGCCATTTCCCGTTCTGGAAAATGTGCATCAGCCGGTTGGAATATCTCATAAGTTCGCCGAAATAACGGAATTCCGGGTTGTGTCCGCCTGCGTAGAAATGCGGCGGGCAGTCGCCGTCCGGATACGGCGCCATTGAAAACGCGTGCGGCACCAGTGTGTTGACGCCTCTCGAAATCAGATGATCGGCGAGCCATTTCATATCGCGGACGCCGAAACTCCATCCATAGGCACCGAACGCCTCGCACATCAGCCTGCCCTGCTTTCCTGACTGGAAATGAGCCGCCGAAGCACCCATCTTTGTTTCAATATAGTGGAAAAACCTTCCGTCGAGGATATTGAACTCGTGGCGGTTCGTGTCGGGCATTCCCGGAACAATCTGGCCGCCGATAATATCCATGCCGGCCATGGCCTGTCCGCTCATAGCCCGGAAGTAATGTCCGGCTCCGCATCCGAGCCTTGTGCTCACATTATTATCCTCAAGGACATGACCGATGTATTCCACACCGTGATCGGAGCACCATTTTCCGAGCTGTTCCGAAAAATGCTTCTGATAAAGCTGCGTCACCGCGTCCATATAGGCATGCCTTACATCGGCAGCCGTCTGCGGATCGCTGCAGGGATACCACAAAAACGGCAGAAGGTCCGCGTACTGCCCGCCAAGCATTTCCAGAAGCAGTCCGCCAAGCTCATCAGTCCATGGCAGAGGCATCATCTTTCTCCCGATAAGCTCGTTCATCTCAAATCCGAAGACATTGTAGAACCCAGGCTCATCGGAGAAGAAACCGGCAATCGTCTTTCCGAATTCATCCTTGTAATGCTCATAGTGAGGCTCATATACGGCCTCGATCAGGGTGCTTACGGAAATCGGATCGATCATGTGAATATAATCCGGATGCGCTCCCTCATCGTAGGTTGTATGTACGATAAGAATACGCCATTTTCCCTCGGGAAGATCGACTCTTAGCATGCCGTCCCGGATATCGTCTGTAAAATCAATAAAATCCTCTGAAATCGTATCGCCGGATATCAGGCGGTGAGCATGAACCGCTACGGCCTTTTTTTCACTTACCAGCGGTTGTTCCATCGGTTTTCCGATATCCATCCAGCTGAATTTCTTCTGCATGGACATATCAAGATCCAGCGTTCCATGAACGACCGGTCCCGCCATATCAAAATGTTTCACGGCCAGATACTTCCTCGCGCGCTCCGGATATTTCGCGGCGAGGAGCCCGTTCGCAAGTCCCGTCGGGAAATGGGAATCGTCGAGAATCCAGATTTTCATATCCCGCTTTTTGCATTCTTTCAGGATGAGATCAAAATCGCTCCACCACTTTTCCCCCATAAAATCCGGATGTGGCCTCGACTCAAGGCAGACGGCGCCGATACCGGCTTCGTGGATTTTTTCGATCTCCCGTACAATCACATCCTCAGTCTCGCCTTTCATCCAGAGGAACGGAAGAATGTAGTTGCCGGTCTTTTTATTCAGGTTATCTTCAATTCGTCTGTTCATCAGATTCTCCTTTGTATAAGAGCCTCTCAGGCAGCATTCAGGATCCCAGAACCTTTCTCTCAAGAGAGAGCATCCTTCTGGTAAATTCCGTTCCTCCGCAGTACATCTCATCTTCATACTCGCAGATAAGATAACCGTCGAATCCGGAATTCTTAAGAACCGGAAGAATCTCCTCGTACGGGATACTTGCCTCTTTACCGTCGTCGCCGAGATAGTGGAATTTGCAGTGCATTTCAAAACTGTAGGGGATGATATCCGAAAGCTCCTTCAGAAGATCCGGCAGAGCGCTTCTGTCGTGAAACTGTACGAACCCGTACATTCCGGCGATATTATCCATGATGGCCGGCGAAGCTCCTGCCTCCATGACCATCTTTACTGCCTCTTCCTGAGGCACTCCGTTCCTTCTGCATTCCGCGGCCATCAAAAGATGCTTCTCCTCAACTCCTGCTTCGAGAGCCTTCAGCCATTTCGGACGGTTCGGTTCCACCGCAAGGAATCCGAAATCCGGAACAAATCCAAGATGCTCTGTTCCGCACTCTTTGATCAGCTTCAGATAGGACTGCATATAATCGGATCCCGGTGTTTCCGGATTATGGATTTCTATACCGCAGCGGACATCAAAGAGTTCCGCGTAAGGCGCAAGTCTTGCAAATGCTTCCGGAGACATCATCATCTGGACGCGCATCACCCGGCATCCCAGCTTGTTCGCCGCTTTAAGATCAATCACCGCGTCGGCCAGCATCTCATCATCCGTAAGATTCCGGTCGTGGCGCATCCCCTTATCGTTGTTGGCGCCGTAACCGACGGGTCCGATTCCGTATTTCTTCCGCATCGCCTATACAAGACCGAGGAACTCGTCGCTGACATTCGGGTAGGAGGGGATCATCTGCGTCCCGACGATTTCATACCCGGACGCGCCTGCAAGATAAGCCTGCCTGACGCACTCCTCGAAATCATACTGATATCTCGCGTACTCCGTACCGTAACAGAACAGCGTCGCGCCGAGCGCCAGGCCCTTTACCGGCCTTCCTCCGGATATTTCCGAATCTGCGTGGGATTCCGGCTCATTTACAGAGACCGTCACAGTATCCCCGCTGTCGAGCGGCATAAAGCTGTGATCCGGACCGATTTCCATGTAAGGGACACGGAGCATGAGCACAAGCTTCAGTTCATGTTCCCCGTTTTCCACGCCGCCTTTTTTTATGACGCGGATTTTCGCGGGTACAACCTGGCTCCAGAATTCGGTGATCGCATATTTCAGCTTGTAAACCGGCATTTCCTTTCCGTTCAGTTCAAAGGTTACCGCCTCGTCCGGCGCTTTCTCTCCGTCAAGAAAGACTTCCAGCTGATCGATGTCCGAAAGATAATGCCCCCTGTAGTACGCAAGCTGCACGTCAAACTCATATCCGTTTTTCTTCCCGTTAATATACAGGTTTCTAAAGGATTCCTTCTTGATAATCTCGTCGTTCAGTTTCATTCTCATCGCAAAAGCCATGCCTCTCATCCCTCCTGATATGCCGCCTGAGATGTGGTAGTCTGTATTATACGATACCACAACCACGTCATTCCGTATTCCGCCCGGAATACATTTCCCGCAACCTCTGTGCCTTCTTACTGAACGATCAAATCCCCTTAAGTCATTTTTCGAACGCTGATTTTGACCTTCTTTGTCTACATATCCGCACTGTCAAGCACGATTGTGAACGGTCCGTCATTGACAAGGGAAACCTTCATGTCCGCTCCGAAGACGCCCTGCTCCACGACCGGAACGGACTCTTTCGCTTTTTGGATCAGGTATTCATAGAGAGGGATCGCCTGATCCGGCTTCGCAGCGTTCGTAAAGCCCGGACGGTTTCCGTGCCTCGTATCCGCGTAAAGAGTAAACTGGGAAACAAGCAGAAGCTCGCCATTTACGCTCGAGAGTGAAAGATTCGTTTTTCCGTTTTCATCATCGAAAATGCGGAGTCCCACCATTTTTTTGATCATTTTATCCGCAATCGCTTCGTTATCCCCTGACGCGATTCCGACAAGTACAAGATACCCCTTTCCGATGCTTCCGACCGTTTCGCCGTCAATCCTGACCGCTGCTTCCGTTACCCTCTGAATTACAAATCTCATGAATTTTCTCCGTTCCTTTCACAAAGACTCCCTCTGCCGGAATCCGAGTCTCTGCTTAATATTATACACAAAAACAGAGACTTCCGCATCAGCGGAAGTCTCTGTTCCAGAAGGTTTACGAATTTATTTGGATGCGTCAGTCCCCTCATATTCATACCGGATGCCCGGTCTTCCCGGCTGGATATTCCGGTAGATTTCCGCGAAGATGCCAAGCTCTTCGCGAAGGTCGAGATAGGAGAAATCCATCAGGCCGCCCATACCGATGCCGCGGACCCAGGGTTCGGAACCTTTCTCTTCCTTATACTGCGCAAGCACGTCGTCATAATTATCTTCCGTGACAACTGCGATGTGATGGATTCCCGGGCCGTGCTCGTCAAGCCATTTCTTGTACGGGGAATCGATGATCGGCTCGATCAGCTCGATCTCCATGCCGTAGCAGTTGAAGAACGCCGTCTTGCTGACTGTTACCGGCGTCTTTACGCCGTCGATCGTCAGGTCGTCAAGGGGAGGATTCTCGCCGCTTAAGACGCCGACCTCGCGCATCTTGAAGCCAAGCTTTTCCCAGTTTTCCACTGCCTTATCTCTGTCGCGGACGATGATGCCGATCTGTAAAAGAACAGGAAATTTCGTAGCCATATCTGTTTCTCCTTTCGCCATTTTGCGCTCAATCAGTCAAAGAACACCGTTTTGCCTGTAGCTGCGGACTCATAAATCGCTTCAATAACTCTGACGACCGTTGCTGCCTGCTCCGGAAGGATTGCCGGCTCGCCGTCATTCTGGATCGCGTCAATCCAGTGATCGATATCGTACTGGTTCATGTTGACCGGCTCTTCGATCTTGGTTGTCTCTGTCGTCAGCTTGCCGTCGACAACCTTTGTTGTTCTGACGTGATTCATGAAGCCCGGGCCGACCATATCTGCACCCATCTTGTTTCCGCCGATCTCTGCGACGACGCCGATGGCTTCCTGCTTAAGGTTGGTTGCCCATGCAGTCTCCATGTAGATCGTCATTCCGTTCTTCATCTTGATCATCGCGAAAGCGGTATCTTCAACGTCGAAGTTGTTCGGATCCCACGGACCAAGGTCATTTGCTTCCGGGAAATTCTTCATCTTGTCATAGGTTACGCCGTAGACGCTTTCAACATCATAGTTGTCTGTCAGCCACATCGGCAGGTCGATGGAGTGAGGACCTCCGTCAAGGAGAACGCCGCCGCCGTTGCCGGCCTTGCTTGTGTAGACACCGTAAGCCGGAAGTCTTCTCGGACGAAGCTGGCTGGATTTTACATAGTAGATATCGCCGAACTCGCCGTTCTTAACCATTTCCTTCATCTTCATCGGAGCCGGATTGTATCTCCACTGTGTGCCGCTTGTGAGCTTGAGGCCCTTTGCCTTAGCCGTGTCAACCATCTCTCTGGCATCCTTGTAAGTCAGCGCCAGCGGCTTTTCGCAGTGAACGTGCTTGCCCGCATTTAAGGCTGCCATCGTGATCGGGTGATGAAGCGGGTTCGGCGTGCAGACGTGAATGACGTCGATTGACGGATCATTGATCAGCTCCATGTAATCAGCGCAGACCTTCGCGTCCTTAAGGCCGAGGTCTTCTTTTGCCTTTTCGGCTTTCGCAGTGTCGATATCGCAAAGAGCGACGATCTTAATGTCGTTTCTGTTAAGCAGGCACGGGATGTGCTTTGTTGTCGCGATAACGCCGATTCCGATAACGCCGATGTTTAATGTCTTCATGTTGTTTCCTCCTTCTGGTTATGTGTTGTGATTTGTTTTCCGGTTGTCTCATCCGGTTTTGTTTTACTTTATGTCTGTATTATACCGGCGCTGAACCCCGTCCGCGTTCAAAGATAAAATCTCTCGTTTCATCCGTGAATCATTTGGTTTCAAATTTGAAACCATTTCTGAAAAGCAGAAAAAGAGACAGCCTTTCTTAATTGAAAGGCTGCCCCTTCAGGCATCAATCAGAGTTTTATGATTGCGGGAAAAACCTCTGAAAACCACATACCCGGGCAGATTATACTCCTGCGACCCGGCGGAAAACCTCGCTCAGCGCAAAGATATAGCTCTCAAAGCGCACCACACTCGAAAGCACACCGGCCGTTTCCGCTCCCTTACAGACCTGTTCCTTAACGTACAGATCGTAACGGCTGCGGTCTCCGGAAAAAAGCACAGTATAGGCGTCGTGTTTCTCAAGGTTTTCAAACACCTCTGTCATGTCCTGGGTCTCTGCATACTCCACAGTCATAAAAAAGACTATGCTGCCGTCTTTCAGATGCTTCGCGCAGTAGAGCATATCCGTCAGAAGACACGCAACATCGGAATCGATTTCCGCTGCCGCGAGATTCTGCTGGAAAGATTTAATCGCTGCAGTTCTGTACGGAAAGAAGAAGCTTACACTGCCGGCCTTAAGAATACGCTCCGACATTTTTACCAGTTTGGCCGGCACCAGGTCAGCGTCCACAGCCTTAGTGGCTGCCTCAAGCTGAACAGCCACCTCGGAAACAACCGCTTCTTCGTCTGCTGCTGCCGCCGGGACAATGCGGTTGTAGAACGTGTATTTCCTGACAGCAGTTTTCAGAGCATGGTGAAACGCGCCGTAATTTTCATACCCCAGCATCTGGAGCATGCGCCAGATGGTCGTCCTCGATGAAGCCGTCAGCTCCGCCAGCTCATACACATTTGCCTCTGCCGCAGCCTGCAGATTCAGAAGAATCCCCTTTACAACAGCCCTGTAGGTGCTGTCAAACGGAAGGCGGTCATAGAGCTCGATAAGGTTCTGCAGAACATTCATAGTATTTCTGAAATCCCCCCGGTTTTCTGATCTTACGTCCCTTAAGGATCATACCTCACCCGGATAAACGTTATCTCATTAGGCATCAGCTCTTCTTCGATGAAAAGCGCCCCGTCTTTTGCTTCCGCGGAACGGATCGTCATATTTGGTTCGCATACCCGCCGGAAATACTTGAGATCGTCCCTTGACGGCTCTTTCTCATAATCCAGGTCCCCCCAGATTTTCAGCACAGAACCGCTGATATCGTTGATCCGGTACGTCTTGATTTTATATTTTCCCTCAGTCACTCCGTCAAGAGTGATTTTCAGCCTCAGCTTCTTTTCGTTCTGGAAATACTTCCAGATCGCCTCTCTCTCCATACCGTCTTCAGGAGTCAGGTAGTAATTGTAATTGAGAAGCTGCTGGTTATGGCAGACAATCCCGTAATTGTCATGTCTGTCAGTTGTCACGAGGCAGTACTCATCTTTTCCGATGTAGTACGGAAACAGCCGGTTGAGGAAGTCAAAGGCGAAGGCCGCAGGCTTCATAATCGCATCTCTTGTGAGAAGCCCTGTCCCCCCGAAAAGCAGCTCCGGAGTATCAAAGGAAGTGTACTGACGGTCACTTCCGGCACCATACCCCAGCGTTTCTGTCTCACCGTAAAGGTCGATAACATTTTTGACGATATATGCGCCTTTAAACGGAGTGTCATTGATATAGTTACGTACGCTTGGCGTGAGGTTCCATTCTGTTACAAGAACCGGGATATCTTCCATTCCTGCTTCCCGGATCAGGATTTTCTCATGCTTCATGAGATGAAGAAACGCATCATTGTCGGTCGAACGCTTCGCATAGCGGTCCTGACCGTCAATTCCCCTCTCATATGCGTAAAACAGCGCCGACAGAAAATCAGGTCTTGTTTCCCTCCGGTTCCACTCGGTAAGGAATTCCTTTCTCTCCTCATACCCCGCGTCCATCCGGATTCCGTAACCTCCGAGCCGGATATTCTCGTTGCAGGATTTTACAGCTTTCCAGGTCACCTCAAACAGCTCCAGATAGCGCTTTCCGTTCGTTCGCTCGTCGCGCCAGCTCTCATCGAACCAGAGTTCCATTCTCCAGTTGTCCAGCTGATCCTGACCGTAACGGTTGCTTAAATGGCGCATAAAAGAGCGCATGAGCTTTCCCCATTCACTGACGGAGAAATCATCCATTCTGACCTGGGCTTCGGAAGCAGAATTCCCGATCGAGCGGTGAATCATCCTTGGTTTCAATCCAAGCTCGATATGCGGCTTCAGCCCCTGCTCAAGAACGAAGTCGAGAACCGAGTCAATCTGGCTGAAATTGTATTCATGCTGGCCGGGCCGTATAAAAAACTCTTCCGTAAAAATGCTCCAGAATCTGACATATTCGAAGCCAAGCGCCTGGCGCAAAATCAGCAGATGCTCCCTGATTGAAGAATGCAGAAGATTTGCGGCGTCACCGAAATTGATCATGTTTCCCCAGCTGTTGCTCAGGGTATTATAAAAGCTGACGGAAAACTCATTCTCGGAAACCAGTTCCTCCGTTCCCGCGTTTTCAGGCTCCGCAAGCACGGGCCCGACCATTTTTTCCAGACGTTTTTCCAGAATCTCCCGGTGATCCTCATTTTCTGCCGCGGGAGGCTTCTGTCCGCTTCTGCTGCGGTACTCGGTCGGTGTAAGCCCCGTAATCTTTTTAAAGACCTTGTTGAAAAGCGCAGCCGAGGCAAATCCGTTGTTATATGCGATCCGTGTAATCGGTTCGTCCGTATAAAGAAGATCGTCTGAAGCGTGATAAACCCTGACATTAGAAAGGTAGTTCGCGAAGCTCATGCCATAGTTCTTCTTAAAGAACCGTGACAGATAGCCGTTTGACAGGTAGAGCTTTTCGGATAGCTCCTTCATGCTGATCGCCTGATCAAAGTTATTGTTGATGTAATTATTGATCTGACGAAGACGGTCCTCGTACCGGTCATCTTCTTCACCGATCAGCAGATCGGTCGCGCTCATCATAAAATTCGCAGCGAGGTGCTCCAGAACGGCATAGCAGTCGGACAGGTACCCAAAGGTTCTTATATAGTCACGGCTCTCAACATAATGACGGAGCATATCCCGAAGGAGGCGCCGAAGTTCATTATATCTTTCACTGTCGGAAACAGAGGAGTCGCACCAGAACAGGACGTCGCCGTTCTTAGACGCTTCAGCCGCCAGCTGATAGCTGATCATCAGGCGGAACATCAGAACACTGCCGTCTGTTGCAAAGGAGTGCTTGCGATTCGCGTTTACGATGAAAATGTCCTCAGATTTCAGATGTGATACTTTATTCTCTATAAAAATGTCGACCGCACCCTCAAGGATATAGAGAAGTTCGATATCCTGATGAAAATGCTCCCCGTCAAGGGCCTCATCCTCAACGAAAATCTGAAAGTTATTCTTCTTCAAGTTTTCCCCTCTCAAACGCTAAGCGCTGCAGCAATAAGCCGCAGCGCCGTTATACAAAACTGATGATGCTTCAGACAGCCTGATCCGCTGCGATCAGAGCCTTCATTGCGGCAACGCCTTCTTCCGGCATCGGTTCATAGGTGCCGAGAAGCTTCGCATAGAAAGTCGTAATTGCCATTTCTTCAGTATATGTAGCCGCATGCATCGCAGCCTTCATATCCTTGCCGCAGCAGAACATGCCGTGATTCTTGATCAGAACCGCGCGGCCTGTCTCGCCGAGTGCTTCAACAACCTTGTCAGCGACATCGTTTGATCCCGGCATTGTGAACGGAACGATGCCGACCGGAACGAATTCGCACTGCGGAGGAGTGATCGGCTTAAGCTCCGGATTCTCGCCCATAGCCATGATAGTCGCGAACATTGCATGTGTATGAACTGTAGCCTTGACGTCCGGACGGGCGCGAAGAACAGCAGTGTGCATCGGAACTTCCGATGACGGCTTGTACGGTCCGTCAAGCCACTTGCCGTTGAGGTCAACAATTGCGATATCTTCTGCTGTCATACCTGTATAGGAAATGCCGCTGGGAGTGATCGCGACTACATCATCTTCATCATCGCGAAGAGCGATATTGCCGGATGTGCCCTTTACAAGTCCTTCTGCAACTGCTTCCTGGATCGCTTCAAGAACGATTTTTCTGATTCTTTCGTATTTCATTACTCTCTCCTCACTTATGCTTAATTTGTATAACTTCCTGAAATATCCGGCAAAGCGGACATCACAAGCCGCTTCACCGGTTCACCGCGCAGCTTACTGTTCCGCAGCTGCAGCGCGGATGATCAGCATCGCGACATTACCGAGCATCTCTTCCACGGGCGCTGATCTTGAGAAATCGCAGACCGGTTTCGCGAAGCCCTGAAGAACCGGGCCGTATGCGTTCGCGTGACCGAAGATCTGGATCAGCTTAACGCCGATGTTGCCTGCATGAAGGTTCGGGAAAATAAGTACGTTGGCTTTTCCTGCCACTTCACTCGGTCTCTTGACCTTATGTTCCGCAACTGCCGGAATGATCGCGGAGTCAAGCTGGAACTCGCCGTCACATTTAAGATCCGGACGCTTTTCGTTGACGATTTTGACCGCTTCGCGGATGACGTCGATGGTCTCATGCTCAGCGGATCCGGTTGTTGAGAAGGCCAGCATCGCGACTCTCGGTTCCCAGCCGAGAAGATTCTTCACTGTATCTGCGGAAGCCATGGCAATACCCGCAAGCTCCTCAGCGTTCGGCCATGCTGTAATCGCGCAGTCCGCAATTCCGAGCATCTCGCCTTCCGGTCCGTCAAAGCCCGGAATCTCGGCGATTCCAAGAGAGGATGCCGCAAGGACACCGTCCTGCATGCCGACAGCGCTCATGGTCTCGATGATCACGTCGCCTGTAGAGCACTCTTTGCCTGCCGCGACGCAGTCTACTTTTCCGGCCTTCAGAAGAAGCATCGCCGCCTTGATATTCATGGCAAGCTTCTTGAGGACAATCTTTTCCTTGCTGCCGACATTCGCCACATATTCAGCCGCGAAAGCAGCCTTGACTTCGTCATTTGTATTATCAAAGTATTCAAAGCCGTCTGTGCAGACGCCGTTGTCCTTCGCGAGGGCTTCAATTGTTTCCGGATTGCCGACGAGAACCGGTGTGCCGATCTTTTCCTCGACTACGCGGGCGCAGCACTGAAGAATCGGAACACTCTCACTCTCAGGAAATGCAACCCTCTTCGGGTTCTGACGTGCTTTCTCTGTCATTCTCTTAATGAAATCGCTCATTTCCTCAAATCCTTTCTTATGTTTTCCTGTATCATTTATTCGTCAAGTTCAAAGAAAAGCGTTGTATATCTGCCCATATCGTAGAAGACGGGCTTAACGGCGACCGGAAGCTTCTCACGGATTTCCTTCGCCTTTTTCTTTGTGACTCCGAGGATAACGGCGTTAATTGCCGGTCCCTCTTCGAACTCCACCTCACCGCAGACATACTTAAGGCCTCTGTCCTCAAGCTCAAGTCTCGCATTCAGGACGCCGGTTCTCACGAAGCTCTTAAGAATCGCTTTGCCGGAAAGTTCCGTCCACTCGGTCTCATGGTAGCCGCAGGTATTGCATGCAATGTGCGGAGGGAATTCGATCGCGCCGCATTCCTTGCATTTTCTGGCGTAGATTTTTCCCTCTGCCAGTCCTTTCCAGAAGGTTTCCACGATGTGCTCTGGATTCCAGATTTCTTCTGCTTTCATTCTCTCTGTGCTCATATCCGTCACCAATATCCTTTCTTCGTCCGTCCTGATCAGAAGTTCGATTCCAGAATGATCGCGCGGACATTCTGAGCGCCGCCGAAGCCTCTGAGGAACGTATGCTTCGGAAGCTTCTTGATCTGGCGTTCTCCGGCCTCACCGCGCATCTGGGTAACCGCCTCAAAGATATCCGCCATTCCGGAAGCGCCGAACGCGTGTCCGTAGCAGGTACGGCCGCCGTTGGTGTTCATCGGCTTGTCGCCGTCATAAGCAATTCTTCCGTCAAGGACATACTTCCATCCTTCGCCCTTCGGCAGATAGCCGACTTCTTCAGCTGCGAGGAACGCGGATGATCCGATGAAGTCGTTGACATAGAGAAGATCGATATCGTCCGGTGTAAGTCCGGTTACTTCGTATACCTGACGGGCCGCTTCCGCTGTCGCCTTCTTCTCCAGATGCGGTACGATCGCGTCAAGAACTGATGCGCCGACGCCGAGAACCTCGATCGGCTTCGCGTTGAACTGCTTCGCGATCTCGGTCGGAACGACGATGCAGGCTGCCGCGCCGTCCGCGACGCAGGAGTCGCTCGCGGTTCTTAAGTACTGCGTCATCTTCGGGTTGTAGGGTGACTTCATGTATTCCCATACGTCGTCATATCCGGCTTCCTTCGCCAGCTCCTCGAACGGAGTCCTGCGGATCGCTCTCGGGCAGAGCGCAGCCGCGCGGCGGAAATGATATGCCTGATGGGAAAGAACGTCGTCAATCACGTCTTCGGAAAGACCGTTTTCCGTTGCGTAATAGTTGATCCAGTCATCGTGGTTCATGCCCGGGCCGCCGCCGAGATATCTTCCGTAAGCGCGGTCAAAGATCGAATCAAGATCCGGGAAGAGGATGTCCGTAGACATCGGAACTCTCATAAATGAAGGGGTGTTTCCGTCCGGCATTCCGGTACCCATATCGCAGGCGCCTGTCAGCACGATGTCGTACATACCGCTTGCTACTGCCTTCACCGCCTCTTCAAGAGCGATATAACCCGTGCAGCAGCCCTCTGAATGGGAAAGGGATCCCTTGCCGCGCATTCCGAACCAGTCCGCTACCTGGAGATTCGGCGTAATGCAGTTTTCAAGCCCCTTCGGGTTTGCGGAACCGTGATAAAAATACTGTACGTCTCTCGGTTCCACGCCGGCGTCCTTCATCGCGTCAACTGCCGCGTATCCGAAAAGTTCGCCGTGCGTAAGTCCCCTGTAGGTGTCATTTTCCTGAGCATTGAAGAACGGCGTCGCTCCAATGCCGACAATTGAAACGCTTCTCAGCGTTTTTCCGAGCTTTACATTTGTAAGCATACTTCTTTATCCTCATCATATAACGGGATACCGGAATCCGCCTGAAAGTGCTGTGTTCCGGATCCGCTATGTTGTCTGCATTCGGCAGGATCAAAAGACATAATCCTGCCGAGTTAATGGAAATCAGGATGTATGTGTGCGGTTCCTGATTATTCAGCTTCCTCCATGATGACATCGGCAAGATCGCCAACCGTTTTGTACTGGCCGAACTTCGCAACCGGAATGGATACGTCGTATTCATCCTCGATGGACGCGCTCATGGCGACTCTCTGCATGGACTGAACGCCGAGATCCGAAAGATTTGTTTCCTCGTTAATCTCGGATGCGTCTTTCTTGTAAGCCATAGCTGCAAATTTAATCAGATCAGCAATCACTTCTTCACGATTCATGGGGTTCCTCCTTTTAACTCTTTTGCTATTCTGTGTGCTGCCCGTCACTCCCTTTGTTGTGACTTTTCAACACCTGTATCATGTTTATAGCATAACAAACTGTCCGATTGTGATAAAGAACACATCGGACAGTTCTGTTCATTTCATCTCATCAGATTCTGAGTGCAGCATAATAACCCTGGCTGGTAGCCTGATAGATCTGGCCGACGTTGCTGCAGTCACCGATGATCGCGTAGTCCGGAACGTCCGCTACAAGAGCGTCGACGACAGCGTAAGGCGCACGGAAACCGAGTGCGCAGACCACCGAGTCCGCGTTAATGATGAACTCTTCCCCGTCGCGTTCGACTTTCACGCCTTCAGGAACGATCTCCTTGACCCTGGTGTTCACGTAGCAGGTTGCAGCTTTCTCCACTTCAGGCATCAGACCGCCGCGGTAGAAGGAATTGACTTCTTTTGCCACGGCACCCTGCATCTCAATAATCGTAACTTCGTGACCTTCGTGGTTGAACGCGATCGCGGCTTCCGCGCCGACAAGACCGCCGCCCATAATAGCGACTTTCTTTCCGAGCTTTTCAGGATGCAGTTCCGCCTCAATCGCCATAACAACGTTGTCTCCGTCAATTCCCTTGATCGGCGGGACGAGCTCATTGGATCCGATCGCCACAACGAGGAAGTCGGGATCAAACTCTTTCACGTATTCCGGAGTAACCTCAGTATTGAGGAGCACCTTGACGCCTGCCTGTTCTGTTCTTCTGATGAGCAGCTCGCAGAGCTTCGCGATATCTTCTTTAAAATACGCAGCTCCGGCAGGTCTTAAGTTTCCGCCTAAGATGCCGCTCTTCTCGCAGAGCGTTACATCATGTCCGCGCTGTGCCGCAGTGATGGCAGCTTCCATTCCTCCGGGACCGCCGCCGGCGACAAGGACTTTCTTCTTCGCTGCCGGTGCCGGAATTCCGAACTTCTGCTTCAGCTGCTGGCCCATGATCGGGTTTACAGTACACTTGACAGTTTCGCTCTTCGATGTTTCGCCGAAGCACTCATAGCAGCGCAGGCACGGCGTGATGTCGTCCGCTTTATCAAAGAGGGCCTTATTCGGAAGGTTCGGATCTGCAAGAAGCGCGCGTCCGATCTCAACAATATCCGCCTCGCCCGATGCGATAATCCGCTCCATATGCGCGGGATCATTGAGGGATCCGACGCAGGCGACCGGCTTGTTGACTGCCTTTTTGATGCCTGCCGCGAGATAGACGTTGACTCCTCTCGGATAAAATGCCGACGGATGCGTGCGGCAGAACATATCCGGATCCTCATGATTTCCGCAGGAGATATTGAAGAGGTCAACCTTATCCTGGATCATCTTCGCGACTTCGATGCACTGCTCGGCATTTAAGCCGTCCGGCTTAAGATCGTCGCCGGAGAAACGGCATTCGATCGGGAAACGCGGTCCGACATTTTTCCGGATCTCGTCAAGAGCAAGCATCAGGAATCTCGCGCGGTTTTCAAGGGAACCGCCGAATTCGTCGTTTCTGTTGTTTGTCGGAGCGAGGAACTGGGACATCAGCCAGCCATGGGCGGCATGCATCTGAACCATATCGAAACCGCAGTCCTTGCAGAGCTTCGCAGCTTTTCCGTAGGACTCGATGATTTCATAGATGAGTTCCTTCGGCATCTCGAGAACTTCGCCCTGGGGCATGAATTCATGGATCGGGCCGTATGCCGGGCCGGATTCGTAAGCGTCGCCGCCGACGCTTGAAAGACCGCCGAATTTTCCGCCGTGGGAAAGCTGGATGTTGGCGTAGGCACCCGCGTTATGAATCATGCGCGTAGCCTCTGCCAGCATCTGCTTGACGCCGAAGGAGTCAAGCTGAAGCTGCTTGTTGTGTGAACGGCCTGTCTTAGAGTGAACGATCGCCTCTCCGTATGTGACGACTGCGCAGCCGCCCTTGGCTTTCTCTTCAAGATATGCCGCCATTTCCGGAGTCATATGACCTTCCGGAGTCATCATACTCGGGCTGGTCGGTGCCGCGATAATTCTGTTTTTGAGACGGATGTTACCGATGCGGATCGGCTCAAAAAGGTGCGGGTAGCGCTGTCTTCCCGCGGGACACTTATCGGACATTGCTCTTCCTCCATTAATTTGAAGTTGTACCAAAGCGTTTATCTCCGCTCAGCAGTCGTCCTCCTCAGCCAATTCAGAGAATCGTCTTCGGACTCCTTTGTGCAATCTCGCGGAGATAAGCCGCTTTGGTTGTACATATCAAAGTTGTTGGTTCAAAAATCGCTTGGTTCGTTTTTCCGCTAAATGATGATTTCTGCTCAGCTGACTCAATTGGTTTCCGCAAAATGATGATTCCGCTCAGCTGACTAAATTGGTTTCCGCAAAATGATGATTCCGCTCAGCAGTCGTCCTCCTCAGCCAATTCGGAGAATTGTCTTCGGACTCCTTTGTGCAATCTCGCGGGAATCATGCATTTTGCTGGAAACTATCGTTTTGCCGGCGAACATTCATTTTGCCGGA
>CADBRO010000245.1 GCA_902797075.1 uncultured Lachnospiraceae bacterium | reverse complement strand
GGAACGGTCGAGAACCGGATCGGAAAGCTCCTGAAGGAGAAGATCGACAAGGGCGAGACCGGCGTGAATGCCGGAAAGGGCTTTTACAAGTACTAAAGACGGCATGTACTGACGAGACACTTTTAACGAAATGTATCACAGGCGCAAGACATCTCAAGTGTTCTGCGGGATGACGTTACAATGATCGACGGAAGCCTGCTTGAAGCGAAGGACGTAGTATACTCAGTCAACACCTGGATGGAATACAGCGCCAATACGGATACGGGTAAGTTTATGCAGGAAGTAACTGCAGAGGACGATCACACCTAACTGACTTATGCTGGACAAAAAATCTTCCCGGCACATGACTGTGCCGGGGAGATTTTTTATCGGGATAATATTTACTTTTTCACATGGAAAGCGTTCATCTGAGGATAGACTGCGGATTCGCCAAGCTGTTCTTCGATGCGGAGCAGCTGGTTGTACTTCGCGACGCGTTCGCTTCTGCTCGGCGCGCCGACCGGCATGATCATAAATTCCTGAGTATCGACCGTGTTGGTGGCGTGAGCGCCGCCATTTAAAATGTTCATCATCGGAACCGGAAGGCGATTTCCTGCAGCGCCGCCCAGGAAACGGTAGAGCGGGATGCCAAGCGAAATGGAAGCCGCTCTGGCAGCCGCGATCGAAACGGCAAGGATCGCATTTGCGCCGAGATATGAGGTATTTACGTATGGTTTCCGGTATTAACAATCATTATGCCGAGCGAAACGAGTACAAGGGCGAGGAGGCCGGTCATGGAAAATGCTTCCCGGTTTTCACCGAGGAGCAGCGCTGACAGGATGACTCCCATGACGGGATTCACAAATCCAAGGATCGACACTTTGCTTACAGGATTGTATTTCAGCAGAATTCCCCAGAGTGTATACGCCCCTGCGGAGATAAAGCCCATATAAAGAAGATTTAGAAAGCAGGAACTGCCTGTAAAATGCAGAGCTCCGCCCATCGCCCTGCCGATCACAATCAGAATAATTCCGCCGAATACAAACTGATAGCCGCTTAAGACAACCGGATCCTCATATTCCGAGAAAATCTTGATCAGGCAGCCCGAGAAGGCGTAGAACGTTGCGGCAAGCAGGACCGCACCTTCTCCGGCAAAGGAAAATCCTCCGGCCTCCAGGAAGGAACCGATTCCGCCGAGGATCAGCAGAATTCCCGCAAATCCGACGACGCATCCGGCGATCTTCCGGAAGGTCATTTTCTCAAGATGGAATACCAGAGCCGCGAGCAGGATCGTAAAGAAATTGCTGGCGGCGTTGATGATGGTGCAGCGCACACTGCTTGCGTTCGCCAGGGCCATGAAGAAAAAGTAGTACTGGCCGACCGTCTGGATGAGTCCGAGAACCAGTATGTATTTCCAGGATCCCTTTCGGGGGCGCATCAGTTTGCGCGACCGGATCGAGGCAAAGACGATGGTCATAAGACCTGCAAGGGTAAATCTTGCGCCTGCCAGAAGAATACGCGATCCGGTGTCGTCAGGACTGATCTGAAACAGATTATAGGCAATCTTAATCGCCGGGGCAGCGCTTCCCCAGAGGATGCAGCAGAAAATAGCGGTAATAACCGTAACCGGATAATAAGCCCAAATTACCTGATCTTTTTTCCGCGTAAATGTTCCGGTCATCTATATGCCTCCAAAGCCCGCCATTATCTTATTATTTTGGTTATCCTTCCAAGTATACGCACACCTCTGCATTTGGATCAACACATAAAAATGCCATTTACAGGAATCTCATTAAATATCGGGCTAAATGGCGTTTCACCCGGCATATGTATGCTGATATAATGATACTATACATTGTATTTCAGGGAGGAAAGACATGAAAACAGAATGCATCGTACTGAATCGTGAACGAAATGTATCACTGACCGCATATCTTCTGGACGTCGGAGGGGAATTCCGGTATGTAAATAAACGGCCGGCCGTCTTCGTGATACCGGGCGGAGGCTATCAGTTCTGCTCTGACCGCGAAGCGGATCCTGTCGCGATGGCATTTCTTCAGGCCGGATACGACGCCTTTGTACTGCGCTATTCAGTCGGTCAGAACGCAAAATGGCCGACACCGCTTGCGGACTACGAGGAAGCCATGCAGTATATCCTCGACCGAGCGGATGAATGGCATATTTACAGGGATAAAATCGCTGTCATCGGATTCTCGGCGGGAGGACACCTCGCTGCAGCCTGCGCGACTATGGCAGAGCATCGCCCTGCGGCGGCGATACTCGGATATCCGGTCATCCGGGAGGATACAACGCACGAGTGCGAAAAGACCGCGCCGGGCATCGTTTCCCATGTGAATGAAAAAACCTGTCCATGCTTCCTGTTTGCATCCAGAACGGATGACGTTGTGCCCATCCAGAATACCATTGATATGATCAATGCTCTGAATGCATATCAGATTTCTTTTGAGTGCCATATCTATGCGTATGGTCCTCACGGCTTTTCCACCGCGGATTCTTCCGTACAGCCTGCGCATACAAAGATGCCTGCAAGGATTTCGGACTGGGTCAAAGACAGCATCTGCTGGCTGAAAGACGTCATGGGTGATTATTCACAAGACGGACTTGGCGATCCGGTATGTAAGGCAAAAGTTACTGCGGACTCGGATGCGTGGCTCTCCCTTGACTGCAGCATCGGCCGGCTCTTCGGGAATCCTGAAGCGCTCCGGATTCTGGCACCTGTGATTTTGGAAATGCGCAGAAAGATCAAGCCGTTCGCACCGGGCATGACCTTTGAGGATATGATGCAGACGCTTGGCAAGATGACTCTTCGCAATCTGCTCATTGAGCGCCAGATCGGAGTCGAGCTGTTTGATGAGCTCGAAAAGAAGCTGCAGGCAGTGCCGAATATCTGAGTGTCCATGCAGTATAAAACAGCAGATTTCTTAAGTGTCAGTATTGCAAAAGCCGGGAGGAAAAACTGCGATGAAACATAATGCACAGCTTAAAATGGAAATCTGCCGCCAGAGCGGAGAGACCATTGTCGGCACCGTTACCGTGAATCAGGAGAATTTTACCTTTGGCAGTTCAAGCGTCAGTCTGACGGAACAGAGTTTGGGAGAACTTCAGATTCTGTCCCTGAATCTCAAGCTTTTGCAGGAGGAACACTGGATTTTTGACGGTCTGGCCCAGAAAGCGCCGGTCCGCATTTATCTGCCTTTTGATCCGAAGCCGGAGAAGATGACGGCGTTGTACCTGTTCAGCGACTGGTGGACCCGTCCCGCCTTTGTTGAGCATTTTGAAGATATACCGCCGAAAACGCAGGTACTTCTGCTTAAAGGGAAGGACCGCTGCGCCTGCCTTGTGCCTATGGCCGGGCAGCAATGGAAAGCAACTGTAAGCGGAGGAACAGAGACGGAAGTTTGTCTGGAAATGAGCTTCGGTATGGGCGGCTTAATGAGCCTTGATGAAACCATATGCGTCCTTGCCGAGGGGGATACCGTCTCGGACGCGGTACACCGCGCATTTACATGGATTGCCCGGGAGAAAGGGATCCCAATGCGATGTGAACGGCGCATCCCGGAGCAGTTCCGAAGCCTGGGTTGGTGCAGCTGGAATGCGTTTTACACTGATGTGGACGAGGCAGGCCTGAGGCGGAAAGCGGAGGAGTTCGTCCAAAAATCCGTCCCGGTCCGCTGGGTAATGATCGACGACGGATGGATGAGCACACAGGATACATTTCTGACGGACTATGTTCCGGACAGGAAAAAGTTTCCAAATGGTTTCGCGCAGATGACTAAGGACATCAGGCAGAATTCCACGATACAAAAGTTCGGGGTCTGGCACGCGCTCGGAGGTTATTGGAGCGGCATCCGGAAAGACTCGAAGCTTGCTGCACTCGAGGCGGAACATCTTAAAGAATGCGTGGGAGGTCCTCTGGTTCCCAGCCCGGATGAGCGCGGTGCCGAGTTTTATAGGCACTGGTATCAGATGCTGAGACGCGAGGGCATCGAATTTGTAAAGGTGGACGGTCAGAGCACTGCTGCAAGATACTTCGAAAATACCCTTCCCATAAGCGCTGCTGTGCGAGGTATGAATGAGGCGCTGGAGAGCGGCGCTTCGGTTATGGACAATAACGTACTGAACTGTATGGGCATGGCTATGGAAAATGTGCTTGCCCGTCCCGCTTCGGCAGTTTCCCGGAACAGCGATGATTTCTTTCCTGACCGCGAGGGAAGTTTTACAGAGCATCTTCTGGAAAATGCCTATAACGCCATTTACCACAATGAGCTCTACTGCTGCGACTGGGACATGTTCTGGACCAGCCATCCGGACGGAAAAAAGCACAGCCTGTTAAGAGCCATCAGCGGCGGTCCCGTATACTTCAGTGACCGGGTGGGAGAGACAGATCCGGACGTGCTTAAGTCTCTTTGCTATCTGGACGGCACACTGCCCATGATGATGCGGTCAGCAAGACCTGCGGAGGACTGTGTGTTTACGGACCCGCGGAGCAGCGGCGTTCTCAAGCTTCACAATGCCGCGGAGTGGGGAAATGGCATCGCCGGTGGCATCGCCGTCTTTAATCTGACTTCGGATCGGCAGGGCTTTTCATTTACTCCCCGTGATATTCCTGAGATAGAGGAAGCCGGACGGTACTGGATTTACGACTGGTTTGGAAAATGCGCTTGCTCTGTCGGAAAAGACGAACATTTCAAAGGAGCTATGGACGCGCAGGGCTTCGGCTGGTATGTCGTTCTCCCGGAGAAGGAGACTGCATCCTGTCTGGGGCTGAGGGATAAGTTTATAGGATTTGCTGCCGTGGAGAGCGTAGCGGAGACTTCAGGCAGTACGGTTGTGGTGCTGCGGGAGACCGGTACGATTTCCTGGCTGTCGAATCGTAAGCTTAGGCGTGCGGAGCTGAATGGTGAGGATGTAACGGATTTAATAGAATGCACTGACTCTACGCATTCAGCGGAAAGCACGCGGTCAGAAATCTCATCGGTCCAAAGAGAGGATGAGAAAAATGCTTCGCCAAACTTGTTATTTACACTGCCGCTGGAAGAAAAGTCCACAAAGGCGGTATTATGCCTGAAGTGGTGAAGTTCACACTGCGGCTGATGTCCGGACGATACTTCCGGTTTCAATGTGTGATCCCTTACAGAATCATGTAAATAAAGGGAGTACTGTTGGATTGCCGATTACCTTTACTGTAACAACGGGGCCGTCGCACTAATCACTTAGTGCGACAGCCCCTTCTTATTTTTTGCCGAAAAAACAGATACTTCATCTATCAAATAACAGTACCTTAGACGAAAGGGGAAAGATGAGATACGCTGTACAAGAGATATAATTCATATAATGGCGATTTAGAGTAGCATATATTAATTAGATGGAATATTCCGAAGATTGAAAAGTACAAAATAGACAATTGACAGCAAATTATAATTAGACTAATATAACTAATGCGGAAAGTGATTTACAGAAATTATTGATGTATTCCAATAACAAGCATCATTGATCCGACTTGCAGATG
>CADBRO010000244.1 GCA_902797075.1 uncultured Lachnospiraceae bacterium | reverse complement strand
TTCGTCTTTTCCGTGATCAGCCTGTCAAATTCCGCGTAATCGATTCTCCCAAGCCTGTCCGCAGGAACAAAAGAGACATCGGTTCCCCTCTGCTCCATCTCGTAAACCGGCCGCAGCACGGAATTGTGCTCAAGCACCGTCGTCACAACGTGATCTCCCGGCGAAAGGATTCCCTTGATCGCAATATTGAGGCTTTCCGTCGAGTTTGCAGTAAAGACGATTCTCTTCGGATTTTCCGCGTGAAAGAAATCCGCCAGCTTTTTTCTTGCCGTGAAAATGGTTCTCGCCGCGCCGAGTGATTCCTCGCTCGCCCCGCGTCCAGCATTTCCGAGAGTATTCATCGCCCTTACGACCGCATCCGTTACCGCCTGCGGTTTTCTTAAGGTTGTTGCAGCGTTATCCAGGTAAATCATCTTCTGTTTCCTTCTTTGTGAAAACAGGGGCCCGTTACCGGTGCCCCTGTCTTAATCCATGTGTTTACCGTTTATTCGATGATAATTTCGAATTCCGAGCCGACCGCTTTCGACGTCGCCTTCTTTCCGCGTGATTTCGCGAGCTTTTCAATATTCGTCTTCTGATGAGGCTCGCTCACAAGCACCTTGACGGTGCCTTCTCCCTTTTTGATTGCCTGGTCTGCCAGCATTACCGGTTCGGGACAGGAAAGTCCTCTTGCGTCAACTTCAATCATACTGCTGCACCTCTCTTGCTGTTTCTTTTATTCGTAAATGCGATAATGAAGCATACCGCGATACAGATTACGCACGCGATCTTGCCGTTCGCGGTGACTGCTCCGGCAACGACTTCACCGGTCTCTGCATTTACGGCAGTTCCGCTTGAAGCGAGGCCGAAATTATGGCAGAGAGCAGCGCCTGTGAAAAGGCCGAGCACCGTAACCGCGGAGTCCGAGCTCCCCTGTCCGGCAAGAATCAGCTGACGAAGCGGACAACCGCCCGCAAGGACAGCCGCAAAGCCGACAGCGTACATTCCGAGAATATTCCATAGTGTATCCGAGTGAGCGATGATTCCCGGTGTGTTCATCCCGAGGACGAATCTTCCGGTGGCAATGTTGAAGATCAGCATAACGCCGAAAAGTCCGGCGATAATGGTGAGAAGGTCAAAGTTTCTCATAAGGATTGCATCGCGGATACCGCCCGCGAAGCACATCCTCGACTTCTGTGCAAGTACTCCCACGACGAGACCGCCGGCCAGTGAAATCAGAATCGGAGCGTGCTTACTTCCCGGACCTGCCTCACTGAATTTAAGAAGAGTCGTGCATGTAAGAAGAATCAGCACGCCGGCCATAAGTGCCGGAAGAACAATACCGCTGCCGGTGCCGGTCTCATAGGCACGCCCGAGGCTGAAGCCTTTCTTTAAAGCGAAGCAGCCGGTTGCGACGCCGCACGCGAAACCGATGAGCGCGATCCAGGCGTTGATATCTCCGGCGGACATACGGATGACCATCCGAAGCGGGCAGCCGAGGAAAATAAGCGATCCGATCATGATCACCATGCCTAGTATAAAACGGATCATAGGAGAAGATCCGCCGTTTGACCGGAACTCTCCGGTAACTGCGGAAATCACAAAGGACCCGAGCACCAGGCCGATGATTTCCGGCCGGGCGTACTGCACCGGAGCTGCGGAATGAAGTCCCAGCGCTCCTGCCATGTCACGCACAAAGCAGGCGATACAGAACGCCATATTCGCCGGATTTCCGAAATACGCAAGGCATGCTGCAGCCAGGCCGCATCCGATACCGGCAATCAGAAGTTTCAGTTTTGAATCTGACAGATTCATGTCAATTCACCCCTCGTTATAATATTTTCGGATTTTACCGCAGAAATCACCGTGTTTCTCCGGTAAAACCGCTTCTCTAATTATAACTTTATGGTGAACTTCCGTCTAATTGATGGTTTTTATAGAGAATATCTATTTATAGCTATTCTCTATAAATTGAACCGTGTGATCAGTCCCCAGCCTTGGCGCCGCTTAAATCAGGCAATGGTGCACTCCTTCCCGGTCAAGCCCGATTTCGCTCATCGCGGTTTCCAGCTCTGAAAGAGCGGATTCTTCCGCGCAGAACGCCAGCCCGCAGCCGGCTGATATGGATCGGGGAACCGGGATGAGTCTCCCCCCGATTCCCCTCTTTTTGCAGAGTTCTTCCATCGCCATGGCGTCAGCCGTCGTATGGAAGGTTATGACAAGTTTCATTGTTTTTTTTCTGAGCATGATGGTCTTTAGTCCGTCTTTTTTCGCGGCAGCTCCTTAAATCAGTCTGATATATACGTCTTCCTTTTCTTTCACTGTTCCGATCACGGATATCTCCGTACCGATTCCGGCTGACGTAAGATCCGCGGTAAAAGCATCCAGATATTCAGACGGAATACTGATAAGAAGTCCGCCCGACGTCTGAGGATCATGAAGAAGGTCAAGATAATACTCTTCGATTCCGGATGCGGTCATTCCGCTTTCGGTAAAGCTCCGGTTTCTGTAAGCACCCGCGGGAACGAGTCCCATCTGTGCAAGCTCCGCCGATCCTTCGATCAGGCTCACATTTCTTACGCCGATTTCGAACGTCACGCCGCTTCCCTTCGCCATTTCCATACAGTGACCGAGAAGTCCGAATCCGGTAACATCCGTGCAGGCATTCACCGGATATTTCGCCATGACAGCAGCGGCCTTCGCGTTAAGCGAGGTCATCACCGCCACCGCTTCCCTGACGGATTCCGGCGACGCCATATCGGCTTTCACCGCAGTGTTGATAATCCCGCTTCCGATCTGCTTCGTCAGGACCAGGGCATCCCCGGGTCTGCAGCCGCAGTTCTTCAGCACCTTATCGGGATGTACGAATCCTGTGACGCAGAGGCCGTATTTCGGCTCGTCGTCCTGTACCGAATGTCCTCCCGTCAGAACAGCTCCGGCTTCACGGACCTTGTCAGCCCCGCCGGCAAGGATCTCGCCCAGGATTTCCGGATCAAGACAGTTCGGGAATCCCACAATATTCAGCGCGATCTTCGGTATTCCGCCCATCGCGTATACATCGCTTAAGGCATTCGCCGCGGCGATCTGCCCGAAGGTATAGGGATCGTCAACGACAGGCGTGAAAAAGTCAACCGTCTGTATCAGAGCGATCTCGTCGCTGATTCTGTAGACAGCCGCGTCATCCGACGTCTCGATGCCGACCATCAGATTCTCATCATAAAATTTCGGCAGCTTTCCCAGAACCTGGGAAAGGGTCTCAGGACCTATTTTTGCCGCTCAACCCGCCGTCTTAGACAGCTGTGTCAGTCTGATCCTGTCCGTCATGAC
>CADBRO010000243.1 GCA_902797075.1 uncultured Lachnospiraceae bacterium | reverse complement strand
CCTTCAATACATTTGTCAACAACACCATTAAAAAAATCAGCTGAAGCCGGTCCAGGCGGCAGCGGCACATGGGCAGGCAGCAAAAAGGACTGCGGATGTGCCATTTGCTCAGTGCTTAGCGCGCTGTGAAAAGAAGCGGCGCGGTAACAAATATTTATTCATTTTTCCAAGCGAAAGGAGAAAGTCAGATGAAGAAAATGCTTATGAAAGTCCTTGCAACAGGAATCGTCGCAGCCAGCCTTACGGCGGCCCTTGCGGGTACAGCCATGGCGGACGACAAGCTTGACATCGTGATCATGCCGAAGCTCATCGGTATCGATTACTACAATGCCGTAGAAGTCGGCGTGAAGCAGGCAGCAGAGGAACTTGCGGATGTCGCGAATATCAACTGGACGGGCCCGACGGATGCGACTGCTGACGCTCAGATCGAAATGCTTTCTTCCATCATCGCTACTCAGCCTGACGCAATCTGCGTGGCGTGCAATGATACAGAAGCTCTTGTTCCCACATTCCAGCAGGCTGCAGCAGCCGGCATCAAGGTCGTGACCTGGGATTCCGACGGCGCGAGCGACAGAGACCTGTTTGTAGACCTTGTAAACTATGACGTCTTCGGAAATGCATACATCGACGACATGGCTGAGCTGATCGGCGGCGCCGGCAAGATCGCCCTGATCACAACTTCCTTCACAGCTACCAACCAGGTTAACTGGACAAAAGTCATTGAAGAAAAGATCGCTTCCGACTATCCGGATATCGAGATCATCACAAAGGAAGCCGTAGGTGAAGATACACAGGCAGCTTATGAAAAGGCAATGGCTCTTATGAACAGCAACGAAGATCTTGCGGGCTTCATCGTTATGGGATGCCCGAATGTCCCGGGTGTTGCTCAGGCTGTTGAGGAAGCAGGAAAAGCCGGCCAGGTCGCGGTTGTGGGCAATGGTCTTCCGAACTCCATCCGCCAGTATGTCGAATCCGGCGTGATCTCCTATGATGAAATGTGGGATGCCACCTATCACGGCTATCTGACTCTTTACGCAACAGTTCAGCTGCTGAATGACGGCATTGCTGAAGGCGACAAGATCGCTGCGGGACAGCTCGGTGAATTCGAAGTTCTTTCCATGGAAGACGGCACACCGACCATCGCAATGAACCTTCTTCATATCACTGCTGACAACGTAAATGATTACGACTTCTGCTTAAAAATGATCGAACGGGAATCCCTCCTGAGGATTCCCGTTCGGAAAGGCGGGTACAATGGTCAAACTGCATGTATTTAATCTCGGAAATCTGAAGCTGGACGCGAACCTGCTCGTGCAGGAGAGATCCGTATCAACGCTGGACAATCCCTCCGCGGAAAACTATATGGTGGAGTTTCCCGTGCCGGCCTTTCTCCTTGAGACTGACAAAGGCCTGATCCTTTTTGATACCGGGTGCCATCCCGACGCCATGAAACCGGAAGAGGAAGGCGGGCGCTGGCCCCATGCTTTCCAGAGACGGGTTCCCTGGGACGGCGATGAGACGAAAACCGTCATGTATAATCTTGAAAAGCTGGGAATAAAGAACGACGATATCGACACGATCGTGCTTTCCCATATGCACAACGATCATGCGGGATGCGTCGAATTCTTCCCGAAGGCGAGATTTGTCGTGGCGCAGGATGAGTTCTCCTGCAGCCTCAGAGCGTACGCCCAGCACCGCTACATGAGTTCCTATATCTGGAAGGATACGGATGTATGGACAAAGATGAAGCTGAACTGGGATCTGATCGAGAAGGAAGACGGGGATATCTGTCTCGCGCCGGGAGTTACGGCGCTGAATCTCGGACCGGGTCACGCTGCGGGAATGATCGCGCTCAAGGTGGATCTGGCGAATTACGGACCGGTTATCATCGCGTCTGACTGCCTCTACAATAAGCTGAACTATGAAAAACTGATCGGTCCCGGGATCTGCTTCGATTCCATCGGATGGAAACGCACCGCGAAGAGAATCCGCAAGATTGCAAATGAAACCGGAGCCGAGGTCTGGTTCGGCCACGACGCGGAACAGTTCGCAACGATTAAATCCGGAATCGGCGAGTATTACGACTGATCACACAGCTTCCGGCAGTATCCCGGCGGGTGACCGGAGACGATGAGTCTGCGTATGGAAGGGAATCCGTTTTACGGGTTCCCTTTATTTGTTCTTCAAAGTATAATGAAAATATTCCGAAAGCAATCTGCTAAATAACGAAAGTGCAGCCTGAGTCCGGATCTGCACCGGAGCGCCTGAAACAACTGTTATGGAGGGGAATGCGGTATGCTTGAGCGCCGAGAAGCCATTTTACAGAGAATAAAGGAAGAAGGGCGGGTCAACGTTTCCGAGCTGAGCCGGGAAATGAATATTTCCGCCGTGACTATCCGAAGCGACATACGCAGTATGGACAGCGAGGGGCTTCTCCGCAGAGTGAGGGGCGGCGCTGTCGCCGTCAGAGACGCAGAACAGCCGCAGGAGCTTCCGTATCCGAGTCTTTCGCAGCATGTTCCGGAGAAGCGCGCGATCGCCGAACGCGCTGACCGTTATATTGATGACGGCGATACGATTTTTCTTGATGACGCGTCCACGACATACTATCTGGCGGAGAAAATCCGCGAAAACACGCAGCGGCATCTCAATGTCGTGACGAACTGTCTCTCCATAGCGGTGCTTTTCTGGAACCGGCCGAATATTGAGCTCTACATGGTCGGCGGGAGCGTTGGAGGCAATATGCCGTCGACCGTCGGCGGAGAGGCCGCCGCGTGGATCGAAAAAATCCGGGTGGAAAAAGCATTTATCGGCGTGCACGGACTCAATATGGACGTCGGTCTGACATCGGTCGCGAGTCCTCAGATGCTTGTAAAAAAGGCGATTCTCAAAGCCGCGAGGGAAACCTACGTCATGGCGGACAGCTCGAAGTTTGACAACGGTTATCTCTCGGTAATCTGTCCTGCGGAAGAGGTCCATATGATCATTACGGACAGCGGGATAAGCCCGGAAGACAGAAAGAAAGCGGAGAGCAAAAAGCTTCCGCTTGTGATTGTCGACGTATAAATGAAATCGTTGTTTGTCTGGTCAGATGGCAGCCCCGGCCAGATACTTTATGGTATTTGTGAAAAGTATCTGGAACGATTCGTTTTTCCACACGGAAAGCGTGTGGCCGGGTGTCAGGACGACGAGCTTTCCCTTGCCGATTCTGCGCTCGTATCCGGCAGTCTGTCTGCCGCCTGTAAGCGATTCGGAAATGAGGAATTCATCCCTGTCGTCCGCCAGATTTTTAAGATGATAATGCTCATCCCTTTCTGTGAAGGGCTCCACGCCTTCCAGGACGGGATGTTTTTTTACCGGAGAATAGGTTACCGGACAGCGGGGCGGATGGCTGTCGAAGCTGTTTCCCACAAGATCGATATAAGCCCGGTTCGGTTGATCAAATACCGGAATGCCCTTATCTTCTGAAAAAAATGAATTTCCCGCGTGGACAGCGAGGAAACCGTGTCCCTCCTCAATCCATGTCCTAAGCACGGAAGGTGTGACCTCCGTCACGCCCTCCTCAAACCAGGGTTCCCTGTTCGAGGAGCTGATTTCGTTGGATTTGGCGCATACGCACACATCATATTCCCTCAGCATATCCTCTGTCAGGATATCCTTAGCATCCTCTACAGTATCAATGTCAAATACGGACAGTCTGCTTCCGAATGAAGCGAGACCTTTCCGGATCACTTCCGCCGGATGCCAGTAATCGCCGGCGACAAGAAGAACACGGATTCTGTTCATGGCAGCGCCTTTCTTTTTTGATTTCAGAACGATTTTCGTGCTGTGATTGTAACTGCATTTTATCATATTATGCGGATTTCATGTTCCGGAATGAGATTTTGGTCATGAAATGCTATAATACTGTATGCAGCAAAAGCTTTCGGTTTTATGAACCGTAAGCAAGCCTTCAAGGCAGCGAAGCGGAATGCAGGAGTTCGCTTTACGAGGTAAAGGAGCGCAAAAAATGTCGATTACAGCAGCATTTATGGTTCCTCACCCGCCGATGATTATTCCTCAGATCGGACAGGGCAGCGAGGAACAGATCAGGGAAACTGCCCTGGCATATCAGAAGGCTGCCCGCGGGATCGCCGAGGAGCGGCCGGATACGATCGTTATCATAAGTCCGCATACAGTTATGTATTCCGACTATTTTCATATCTCGCCGGGAAAAAGGGCAAAGGGCAACTTCGCCGATTTCAGGGCGCCCGAAGTGTCATTTGAAGAGAGCTATGATGAGGAACTGAGGGACCGGATCTGCGCCATTGCAGCTGAAAAGGATTTTCCGGCAGGTACAATGGGCGAGCGGAGCGCAAAGCTTGACCACGGGACGATGGTTCCCCTCTGGTTTATCCGCAGGGAATATAAAGGAGGGAAGATTGTCCGGATCGGTCTTTCCGGTCTTCCGCTTTCAGACCATTATATCCTTGGTATGATGATAAGGGATGCGGTCGAGGAACTGAACCGGAAGACGGTTATCGTCGCAAGCGGAGATCTCTCGCACAAGCTGAAGGACTACGGTCCGTACGGTTTTGCGGAAGAGGGACCTCTTTACGACGAGCGGATTATGGACGTCTGCGGAAGAGGCGCTTTTGGCGAGCTGCTTGATTTTGACGAAAACTTCTGTGAAAAGGCCGCTGAATGCGGACACCGCTCATTTGTGATTATGGCCGGCGCGTTTGACGGAATCAAGGTGAAAGCGTCGAAGCTGTCGCACGAGGACGTTACGGGAGTCGGGTACGGGATCTGTACATTTTATCCGGAAGAGAAGGACGAAACCCGCCATTTTCTCGATTCTTATCTTGAAAGAAAAGAGAAGGAGGTTGCGCAGAGGGCGGAAAACTCTGATGCATACGTCCGGCTTGCCAGGGCGTCTGTTGAATCCTATGTCCGACATCACAGGATGATCCGGGTGCCGGATGGTCTGCCGGAAGAAATGCTTTCTTTGAGGGCAGGCGCTTTCGTGTCGATTCACAAACACGGCAAGCTTCGCGGCTGTATCGGCACCACTGCGCCGACGTCAGAAAGTATCGCGCAGGAGATTATACAAAATGCGGTGAGCGCGGCAGAGCGGGATCCGAGATTTGATCCGATCCGCCCGGAAGAGCTGAAATGGCTCGAAATCAGTGTGGATATACTGGGAGAACCCGAACCGATTGATTCCGCGGAACAGCTCGACGTAAAACGTTACGGCGTGATCGTAAGCTGCGGACGCCGCCGCGGTCTGCTGCTTCCGGATCTTGAGGGAGTTGATACTCCGAAGCAGCAGATCTCCATAGCGCTTAAGAAAGCAGGAATCCGGGAGAGCGAAAACTTTACGATGGAGCGCTTCGAGGTAGTCCGTCATATATAAGAGGTGCGAAATGGCTGAATGCAGAGTGTGCTTCAGGCACTGCAGGATTTCAGAAGGGGAAATGGGTTTTTGCGGAGCGAGGACCGCAAGGAACGGGAGTGTTGTCCCGGCAAATTACGGAAAGATTACTTCGCTTGCACTTGATCCCATCGAAAAAAAGCCGCTCAGGCGGTTTTTCCCGGGAAGCCTGATTTTGTCAGCCGGAAGCTATGGATGCAACCTCCGGTGTCCGTTCTGTCAGAATTATGAGATCTCATGGTCAGATGCAGCCTTTAAAATGGCGGATACGGCGGAGTATATTTCCCCGGAGGAACTGGCACACACCGCAGCCGGGGTAAGAAACAGAGGAAATATCGGCGTCGCATTTACATACAATGAACCGCTGACCGGTTATGAGTACGTGAGGGATACAGCAAAGCTTGTGCATGATATGGGAATGAAAAATGTTCTCGTGACCAACGGAACGGCGGAGATTTCCGTGCTTGAAGAACTGTCTCCGTACATTGATGCGATGAATATTGATCTTAAAGGTTTCACGGATTCATATTATACGAATGTCCTGAAAGGAAGTCTCGGTATGGTAAAGCGCTTTATCGAGGCGGCAGCAAAAGTGTGTCATATTGAGCTCACGACGCTGATCGTGCCAGGAGAAAATGACACTGAAGAAGAGATGGATGCTTTAAGCGGATGGATTTCGGAATTAAAGGGGATCGGAGAACAGGAGAGCGGCAGCGGAATCCCTCTTCATATCTCGAGATTCTTTCCGCGGTTTCACATGCGCGACAGAGAAGCCACCGACAGGGAGGTTGTGTACCGTCTGGCGGATGCGGCGCGGCGGCATCTTAAGTATGTATATGAAGGAAACGTCTGAATAAATTAAGATCCGAATAAAAAACGGCTGCCATCTTTGGCCTGTGGTTTACAGCACATAAAATATGAGTTTCCAAATCTACGGCATATGTATATAATGCGTTAATTGAGGTTTTCTG
>CADBRO010000242.1 GCA_902797075.1 uncultured Lachnospiraceae bacterium | reverse complement strand
GGGAAACGCGCGCCAGTCGCCGTGTCTGTGAATATCGATAAATCCCGGCGTGATATACGCGCCTTCGGCGTCGATCACAGACATGTCCGGAGGTCCGGCCTTGGTGCCGGTTTCAGGCTGATCCGGATACTGCCGCAATCTTCCGTTTCCGTGTCCGGACAAACCGCCAGTTCCGTATATGACCTCGGAAATGATACCGTCCTTTACGACGACGGACCCTTCCCGCGGCTTTTCATTTTTCCCGTTAACAATCAGACCGTTTCTGATGATAAAACTGTTTTTCTTCATGACTTTCCGTGCCTTAAGTAAAGCGGACACTCGCAATCCGCTGCGCTGCTTGCTCATGAACCGTGGCCGCTTACAGCGGCATCTCAGCGGGGGCTTTACCCCCCGCTGAGACGATCAGCCCCCCATACCCCCACCTACGCCTCTGCGGCGTTGAGGTGGGGGACTGATCACGCGGTTCACGCTGTTTACCTGACATAATTTTAGCACATCTGTCAATATGTTTGGCAAGAGACTGCGGACAAGCTGCAAAAACGGATCCGGGCACTTTCGTGCCCGAATCCGCCAAAGCTCTTGATGCCCTGATCCGCAATACACAGATCTGCAAACGCCTTATTCTTCTGCTTCCTGTCCCTCATCCGTCGCGGCGCTGCCTTCCGGCTGCTCCGCCGCTTTTTTCACCTCAGGCGCTGCGCTTATACTGACGCCGTCAATGGAGATATTGCGGTTGACCTTCGCGTCATAGGTATTCGCCCGCATGATTTCCGAGAAGTCCACTCCGGTCGCCTCGGACATCGTGTCAAACACCTGTTTCATCACGATCGGCAGATTGCCGGAGATCTGGGAGGCCCCATTTGCTCCGTCACCCGTGCCGTAGATATTGATCTTGTCAATCTGGGACAGCGGTTTCGCGATTTCAGCCGCCATTTCAGGCATAATGCGGATCATCATCTCCGCCATCGCGGCTCCGTTGTACTTCTTGTAGGCTTCCGCTTTCTTTTCCATGGCTTCTGCCTCGGCGATACCCTTTGCGCGGATACTCTCCGCTTCCGCAAGGCCCTTTGCCGTGATACCGGCTGCCTCAGCGTCGTATTTCGCCTTGATACCGATCGCTTCCTGCTCAGCTGCGTATTTTGCTGCCTCAGCCTGCGCTTTCTGCGCTTCAGCTTTTTTCAGCTCTTCATACTTCTCGGCCTCGGCTCTCCTCTGACGCTGAATCAGATCCGCCTCAGCTTCCTTTTCAACACGGTATTTCTCCGCGTCGGCAGCCTTTTCGACCTGAGCCGCGAGTTCCTGCTCACGGACCTCGACTTCTTTCTGCTTGAGTTCGGTATCCCTCTCTGTCTTCGCGATCTGCGCATTTACGATTGCGGCCTGGATCGTCTTCTGCTGCTCCTGCTGCTGGATCTCATATGCTGCATCCGCAACAGCCTTTGCTGTATCCGAATGCTTTTTGAGTTCAGCCTGACGAATCAGCAGTGCGTTGTTCTTTTCCGCAATTTCCGTCTGCGCAGCGACTCTTGCGTCGTTAGCCGCCTTGTCGGCTTCCGCCTGGGCAATCGCAACGTCTCTGTCCGCCTGTGCTTTCGCGATCGCAGCGTCTTTCTTGATTCTGGACGTGTTGTCCATACCAAGATCGCTGATCAGGCCTTTCTCATCCGTCACATTCTGGATATTGCAGGACAAAATCTCGATACCGAGCTTCTGCATATCCTTCGACGCCTTCTCCATAACCTGATCCGAGAAGGAATCCCGGTCGGTATTGATAATTTTCAGCGCCAGCGTACCGATGATCTCACGCATGTTGCCCTGAAGGGAATCCTGGAGATCCTTCGTAATCTGCTCCGGCTTCTTGTTGAGGAAGTTCTTCGCAGCGAGCTGGATCGCTTCCTGTGACGTACCGATGCGGACCTTCGCGACGGCGTCGACATTTACGTTGATGAAATCATTCGTGGGCACCGACTGCTCCGTCTTGATATCGACGGTCATCTGCCCGAGATACAGTGTGTCCACCCTCTCAAGAAATGGGATCTTGATGCCGGCGCGTCCGATCAGAATTCGCGGCGTTTTTCGAAGTCCTGAGATGATGAACGCTTTATCCGGCGGGGACTTGACATAGCCCGTAAGAATGACGATGACGACTGCAGCGGCAATAATGATAACCGGCAGATACCTTAAGATCATGTTGAAATTCAGCATAAAGACACCTCCTTATTTGTGCCTGTTTCCGGCATCCGCGCAATGCGGTTCTGCCTGACGCCTTTGTGCTCTGGCGGAGGTGCTTATGTGGTATAAAAAAAGACCTCCGCCGTGCGCACATCTTATGTGCCACAGTGAAAGTCTTACTGTTTCGACTGATACGGGCGTTTCCGCGCCGTCCTGACGGTCTCAGCCACCGGCATTTCTGCCGTTCAGCTACTCCCTTTCTTTCTGTTGACCGGAATCATATCATAATCCATGATCCCGGTCAATTAACAGACTATTAAATCTTTATAACGGAAAATGGCTCAGAAAAAATTTCCGATCTCATAAGAGAAGTCTTCAATCAGAGCGCCGATCTCTTCCGCCGTCAGCGGGAAATCTTTCAGAAGATCGGCAGGCATGCCGGCCTTCATCAGACGGTTCAAAATGATCGCAATGTTCCAGTTGCTTCCGGTTCTCCAAAGAACCCCCTCGTTGTAAGTACTCCGGATTCGCTCGGCTGCCGTATCGGAATCGATAATCCCGGATTCGATCCGTTTCAGCGAAACATAGGTTCCGCTGTTATCGGTGATCTTGACCGCCTGATCGTCAAAGTCAAGCGTAAGCTTAAGCCCGTTCGGTATCACCGACGTGACACCGGACTGAAGTGTCTGTGAAAGACTTACCTTTCCGGTAAGTGCCCCTTCCGGAGACAGAAGGAGATGATCCGTCTCGATGAGGCACAGCGTCTGGGGAGCGCTGTAATATAACCCGTTTTTATATCTTGCGCTTCCTGCCTTTACGGAACCGTTCCCGGTGCCGGCATCATACCGGCCCTTAAGCGTATAACACTGCTCTACATCGTCATACTGCGGGATACTGAGCGTAAAATCAACATCGCCGCTTACTGTATCGGTAGATCCGTCAAGGGACGCGATCGTCTCATCATCGTAAAGCATACGCCCGGTGTAGACGCTGCCGAAACCGCCCGGCTCCATTGCCGCTTCCACAAGGAACGGTTCGATATCGCTGCCATCAGCGGAAATCGTGAGCGAACCTGTCCCTGCTGTCCTGTTAACGGATATCTCCGCAGCGGCCTCGAGCACGTCGCTGACCCTGATGCTTGCCCTGAGGGCATCTGCAAGGTTTTCCGCGCGCAGCCGGAACAGTTTTTCACCCGAGACGCTGACGTCAGCCAAAAATCCCGCGCCTCTCCCGCCTTCCGGCCAGCCAAGCTGTAGATTCATAAGTTCCCGTTCATTCTGTACCGGAACGACGATAATTCCCTTCAGTTTCTGCTGCTTATCAAAGCAGTTTGTGATCTGGATGATCAGGTTATCGTCGATGAGGTCATAAAGAGAGCTGATTCCCTCCTTCAGGGTATCTCTCTCATCCTGATAAAGCAGCCACAAACTGTCGCCCAGAGAATACCGGACCGTCTGCCGGACCAGTCCGCTCATCACACCTTCACGCAGCATGCGGTAATCATTGTATGTAATGTCACTGAAGCTGTACTTTCTTCCGGGCTCCAGTCTGAAATCATCAGCGGTAAGGCTGTCGTCCGGAGCACTCTCAGCATCGGATGAAGCAGCGTACCCGCTGTCGTCCTCATCTGACCTTTTTTCAGTAAACTCCCAGTCGCCCGTGAGTAAAGAAGCGTAATAAGGAAGCTCTGCGCTTGAGTTTATGAGACCTCTTACCTCCCTCGGAAGAGAAAAAGCAAGCTGTTTTACAAACGCATTGGAATCGTAGAGATCATAAATACGGTTCAACCAGCGAATGACGGCGGTCCTGAAGATGACGTCATTATCAATTCTGTCCGTCAGTTTCTCCAGAATGGATACCAGATCCTCCGCGCGGATCGAACCCGTATAGTAGGTGCAGCGCTCCTCGACCGCGCCTGCTTCAAGAACCCGCTCCTCAACTTTGTCAGCTTCATATTTTTCGGAAATCTGCCCTACTGTTTCCTGAATCATGTACATCAGCTCCGGCTCCGGGAGCAGCCTGTCCGCTTCCGAAAACGCCTGAAGCCCGGAACTTATGAGCATCGACGGATTACCGATATACCTCATATCTCTGAAGAAGGGAAGATACCCAAGAGAAGAAAATACGCTCGATAAGTCGGCAGTCATTCCGCCGCTTACGATATCCGGAAATGCTGTAGTGACCGTTCTGCTCCGCAGATCAAGAAATACTTCCGCTTCCGCAATCTCTGTTTCATTGACGTGAAGCACCGCATTCACTCCCGGAAGCGGCATCTTACCCTCAGATGCAGGTTCATAGGGATTGCCCGTATAATAGCTGTAGCTTTCGGTCTGCATGGAAGGAATCAGGTCTATGCCGATCTCGTTGATCCAGGAAAGGTCCGTCTTCAGCAGGGACCCGGATAAGAGCTCAAGTAGACTCAGCGCGTCCGGCTCAAGAGAAAGGCGGAAAACCGGAAGCTCCTGTACTCTGTCGCCTGCGCTCGCCAGCCAATAAACGTACTTGTACACGGCAGAGGCTGCTCGTTCGATGTCCTCCCATGCCGTCGAAAATGCATTTTCTTCCGTCAGCTGCCGCCCTTGCCCTCCCGTGACAGCATCCGCGTGTACCGCCTGCGTGAGAGACGCTGCGAGCATGGAAATGCAGAGCATGACTGCGGCTATTCTCCTTATCCTCTTCATATCCGGACTCCTTTCCGAAAATTCAGTGAAGTTAATATCTGTTTTCAGAATAACACACAGGCAGGCCCCTATAAAGCAGTTTTTCCGTATATAACAGCTGCTCAAAAGTCATTGCAGTTCTTTCCCTCCGAACTTTCCTTGTCCAGACACCCTGTCCCACAACTTAAAGAACGGTCCCTCGATGAGTTTCATCCGCAGCTGGTCGATCACGACGCAGACCGCGAAAATACCGAGGACGCTGCCTATCGCGTGCAGCGGGAGGTACGGTGAACTGTAAGCTTTCAGGTTACCAAGCAGATCTCCCCAAAGCCACGTACGCATTACTCCGCTTCCTGCGTGAATCAGCAGTACGCCGAAGGTCGAAGACGCCGTGAGATTAATCAGCCGGCTCTGCCTGATCTTCAGATTCTTAAAGAAGAGGAACGACGATATTCCGAGCATCAGCGCCAGAAATGTATTCGCGTCTGTGACATAGGAATACGCACGCCGTTCTCCCGTCGCGGCGCTTGCGTATGCGCCGGCGATCACGGATGCGGCGCACAGCGCAATAAAAAGAAGCGTCATAAAGCCCCAGAGCTTCGTACGCCCGAATACAGAGGACGGATGAAGCCCGATATATGACCCGATTACGTAGAGAACCATAAACCAGGATACATAGTTCATCGTGACGGAAAATCCGGGAACCGTCCCGAGGAAGACATAGAGGAACGCGCAAAGCAGGATCAGCATTCTGTGCTGGATTTCCGTCATATTCTGAACAAGGATGTTAAGAAACGGAATAAAAAGGAAGAATACCAGATAGCAGCTCGAAAAATTAACCTCAATCGTCCGGACCGGTATAAACTGCCTCCATAAACTGCTCCACCGGAACGTCACCCTGCCGGCAAAGACAAACACCAGCCAGATCCCGATTCGGTAAAACAGAATCTCAAAGAGCAGACGGAAAAACTTCTTCGCCGTTATGCTGCTTCTGCACATAAAATACCCGGTGATCAGCACGAAGCAGTTGATGCCCGTCTTTCCCCATGCACCCATAAGCAGCAGATAGACAGATCTTCCGGCAGTAGGATCCCTGTAGATCGGACCGCCGGCAGCCGCAAGTCCGGAATTGACCACATAGTGATGCGCGACGATGAGAAGCATGGCAATAATCCTGTAAAGCTCAAGATTGCTGCTTCTTTCCTTCCGCTTTCCGTCCCGTGCGCCATCCGCCATGCCGGATCTTCCGGAGCCGTCTGATTCATAAGTATGTAAAGCTGACATTGTCATACGCACAATTCCTTTATCAAATGATATTTGTAATATATACTTGACATTTATCTACTCTTAATGTATTTTTGTATTGTGACAGGGCAATGCCGGCCGCCCCGTCAGAGCATTACTTAATCTAAAGACACCATTATTCTAAAGACATCCTTTATCAAAAAACAAGCAGCCGGATCTGCATCCCTTCGGGGATCAGACGGCGACCAGGGAGGAAATCATGAATATTTTTGCATCCACAGGAGCAGCTGTCGGTCTTCTGGTAGGTCTGATCATTGCAGTCATCATTCTCAAATTCGCCAATACCAACCACAAATTAGTCACTGAATATGACGAACGGCAGAAGGAACTCCGCGGCCGCGGGTATATGTTCGGGTTCTACGCGATCATCATCTATGAATGCGTCATGCTGATCCTCGGCATCGGAAAAATCCCGCTGCCCGTCGACGATTATCTGATCCATTTCGGCGGCATTCTCACCGGAGTCACGGTACTTTGCGTCTACTGCATCTGGAAAGGCATCTATTTCGGACTCAACAACGACCGGAAACGCTACGCCGTCGTCTTTGCGGTTATTACGGCTTTAAATGCCGTTCCCGTGATCAGAGCCGCAGCCGACGGAACCCTCGTGAAAGACGGACAGTTCTCACTTGAGTTTCTGAATCTCATGATTCTCGTCATGGTCGCCGTCATAGGTGTTACACTGCTTGTCCGATCCGCGGCGGACCGCATCGAAGGGGAGGCCTGATCCATGAAAAATCTGCGTTTAAAATCCGCCCGTGCGGCAAAAGATCTCTCTCAGGATGACCTGGCAAAAATCTGCGGGGTTTCCCGTCAGACAATCAGCGCCATCGAAAAAGGCGATTATAACCCGACAATCAAGCTGTGCATCGCAATCTGCAAGGCCTTAGACAAGACACTGGACGAGCTGTTCTGGGAGGAGTAAAGTCGCTCAGTATCTCCTATCAGGAAATTCCGGCAGGAGTAAAACCTCCTGTCAGGAAACCCTCTCAGCCAGATAAACCATAGAGGTAAAAACCTCTCCGTTCGCATAGTAATCAAGATCGTCCCCCGGATGATCGATCAGACGGCGCAGGCTCTCCATTCCGAGTCCGCCGTCTTTTTTTGTCGAAAGAAGCCTTCCCATCTCCCGTTTCAGCGTCCCGTCATACCGGTTCTCGACCATGATCCGAAGCGCGGCCGCTTCACTTTTCACATAAATGCGGATAAACCTGTCGCCCTGGCACTTTTCGCTTGCCTCTACCGCGTTCTGAAGCAGATTGCCGATAATGACGCAAAGAGTGAGATCATCGACGGGAAGAACATCTCCCACCGACACCTGCGCGTCAAACCGGATGTGTTCCGCTTTCGCTTTGGCGGCATATTGGGCAAGAAGGCTGTTAAGCGCCGCATTTTCACAGAAAAAGACCTCTGTTCCGCCTTCCATCTCTTCCTGAAGACGTTTCAGGTATTCGCGTCTTTCCGCATCGTCCATATGCTCAATCGCATGGATATGATGACGGAAATCATGGCGGATGATTCTGATCTCCTTCTGATGCTCCCGTATCTGATTGTAATGCTCCCTCTGCAGTTCATTGATACGTCTTGCGGCCGTCAGCATAAGCTCTGAACGGTTCTGGTCAAGAATCCTGACCTGATCGGCAATCACGAGAACATAAAGAATCAGCGCCATCAGGCAGAACACAAGATAGAACACAAGATACGGCACCGGTCCCTTAAGCAGTTCCTCCGTCCTGAAGATCGTCCTCGATCCGAAAAAGAGAAGTATCAGGAAAAAGCAGGGAATCGCGATGAGAACGGAGCTGTCCCTCGGCGCAATGTGCGTGAGCAGACGGAGCACTCTCTCCTTCAGCCATTTCCACACAAATACTGCGTAGATCAGGAACATGGAAACAGCAAGAATCAGACAGATATGCTCGTAGCTGAGCGTCGACTGCTTCCGGAGTACCCATCCGAAAAAGGCGTCAAGAGACCCAAGAAGCTCCGCGAAAAACCACGCAGATATATAGAGAAAAATTTTGACAAGGATCGTCCCCTCAAAAAAAAACATGAGGACACTGAAGAAAACCGCGCTGAAGACAGCGTTGAAAATGAAATAAGTTGCCGCCGGCATCCGGAAAAGCGATCTGGCGGCAATCATAATAACCCAGATATAAACTGACGCGGCAGCGATCGTCTCATAGCTTCCGTGCTTTGGTTTCAGACAGATGAATACCGGTGTCATCCGGATTCCCTGCCCGATCAGGCTTAAAAAAACAGCTGCCGCTTCCCGATTCATAGTTTCCCTCTTACTTGAGACACCAGTCCCATTAACCACGCCTGCACCTCTGCACCTTAGAAGTGGGGACTGTTGTCACTGTTCACGGCGCGGATACGTCCGCCCCTTTATTTTTGAGTCTGAAATCAAAAAACGCCTTCTTACTGCTCTTCAGGTAATTTCTTGAAATGGGGACGCCCGCCATACCGGCTTTCACTCCGTCCTGGAGTACAAGCTCATTGGCGTCGACCCTCGCGACATAATTCAGGTTGACAATAAAACTCTGATGGCATCTGAGAAACTCCTCCCGTCCGCTGAGTTTCTCCTCAATATCCTTCAATCTCATCCGGACCGAGTAGCAGTCACCGTCCAGCCGTATATGCACGCGGTGGAGTTCGCTCTCTATGCAGACAATGTCCTTCAGCGGAATATCCATCGGCATATGGTTATAGATAATGCCCAGAACCGATTCCTGTCCGATCCTGCCCCGGCGCAACAGGCGTTCCATGGTTTCGTCGAACTGTTCCTGCATAACCGGTTTCAGAAGGAAGCCGGCGGCTTCCACCCTGTAGCTGTCCACCGCGCTGTCGATCATCGATGTGATAAAGACGATCACAGCGTCCGGTTTCTGCTCATTAAGCTCTTCCGCCGCGCTGATGCCGTCTTTTTCAGGCATCAGTACGTCAAGCAGATAGAGGTCAAATTCCCCGCGCGCATTCAGAAGCTCGTTTGCGGACGAAAACAGACGGATCCCTGTTTCCTCCCCCCTGGCGTCGAAAAAAGTCTCAGCAGCCCGGCTGATTCTTTCTCTTTCCAGCTTCTCATCGTCACAGACAGCGATTCGGATCATAAGACACCTGCCTATCTAAGGATACATCTCAGAATACGTTTTTATCCGGATTTCGTCAAGTTTGGAAAGCAGTAAACAAGCTGTAACAATTTTGAAAAACAGCTTGCATATTCGGTCAGTTTACAGCATTTTTAACAGAATCAGCAAGATTGTGTTTCGTTTATACTTATTATAGACGAAGCTGCGGAAATCCCCGCAGTACCCGTCTTACATTTCATAAGGAGGTAACGAAATGAATATCAACATCCTGGTAACTGTTGTGGTTGTTCTCTACCTGTTGATTATGCTCTTTATCGGCTGGTATTCATCAACCAAAATCACCAGCAACACGGACTTTGTTGTTGCCGGCCGCAGGCTCGGCCCGCTTCTTATGGCAGGCACCCTTGCTGCGACCGAGATCGGCGGCGGAAGCTCTCTCGGCGTTGTACAGAACGGTATGAGCGGCTACGGCATGAGCGCCGCGTGGTATATCATCACGATGGGAATTGCGTTTGTAATCCTCAGCTTCCTCGCTCCGAAATTCAGAGGCGCTACGGTCAAGACGGTTCCGGAATACTTCCGCCGCCGTTACGGCAAGGGAAGCGGTCTTATCACCGCAATCATCATGTTCCTGCCGCTGGTCGGACTTACCGCAGGCCAGTTCATCGCTTCCGCGGTTATCCTTTCGACAATGCTTGGTATTAATTATCAGGTGGCAGTCATTATCGTCGCGGTTGTCGTCACTGTCTACTCCATCATGGGCGGACTGTGGAGCGTCACACTGACCGACTTCATCCAGGTTTTCCTGATCGTAATCGGCATGATCATCGCCGTTCCGTTCGCACTCAAATACGCAGGCGGCTGGAGCGCTGTCGCTGCAAATGTACCCGAAGGCACGATGAGCATGCTGCAGGGATACGACGTATTCGGCGTCATCTCGCTTGTCATCATGTACGTCGCGACATTCTCTGTCGGCCAGGAAGCTGTTTCCCGCTTCTATGCGGCAAGAGACGGCAAGGCCGCAAAGGGCGGCGCATGGCTTGCAGCGCTCATTAATTTTATCTACGCGTTCATTCCGACAATCCTCGGTATCATTACACTGGCTCTGATCAACATGGGCAAGTTCAATGCCGCGGACTTCGAATCAGTCGGCGCACGCTACGCCCTTCCGGTACTTGCGATGGAAGTTATGCCCGCCATTATCTGCGGACTTCTCTTCAGCGGTATCATCTCCGCGACAATGTCGAGCTCAGACTCGGATCTTCTCGGAGCAGGATCGATCTTCGCGAACGATATCTACAAGCGTGTGATTAAACCGGAAGCTTCCGACGCGGAAGTCATGAAGGTTACAAAGATCACGATGTGCCTTGTGGGAATCGCCTCAATGTTCATCGCGCTCTTCAATACGCAGAGCCTGATCACAATTCTCATGTTCTGCTTCACGCTCCGCGCGGCAGGCTCCTTCTTCCCGTACGTCCTCGGACATTACTGGAAAAAGGCTTCGACAGCCGGAACGATCGCTTCCCTCATTGCGGGAACAGTCGTTGTTGTCTATCTGGATCAGTTCTCCAAGGGCAATCTGTTCGGCTTCCATTTCAGCCAGACAATCGTCCCGGGTCTTGTGGCAGCGCTTATTTTCTTCATCATCTTCTCTCTTATCTTCCCGCCGAAGAAAGAGACGACGGAGCTTGCTTCCGAAGACGAATAATTTTCAGGCAATAAAAAAATCCCGGTCAACCGGGATTTTTTATTGCCTTCATTTAAGCTCAAAACAGCTCGCAGGCATCTTTGTATTCGTACTGCGGATAGCAGTCTGCGACATTTTTATTCGCGATCATTCCGTCATAGGTATTAATGCCGGAATAAATGACCGGATTCTTTCTGCACGCCTCTTCGAGTCCGCTTTCTGCGATCTGGAGACCGTAGCGTAACGTCGCGTTCGTAAGCGCGATCGTTGAGGTCCTCGGTACAGCGCCCGGCATATTGCCTACGCAGTAATGGACGACGCCCTCCTCGATGTAGATCGGATCGTCATGGCTTGTGACATGGGAAGATTCTCCGCAGCCGCCCTGATCGATGGCGACGTCGACGAACACCGAGCCGTTCTTCATCTTTGAGAGATAGGATCTCTTAAAGATCTTCGGTGTCGCACCGCCCGGAATCAGAACGCTTCCGATTACGAGGTCAGCGCTGGTTACCGCGCGTTCAATGTTGGAATCATTTGAAAGCAGCGTCTGGATTCTTGCTCCGAAGATATCATCCAGATACTCAAGACGCTTCAGGTTGATGTCGAGAATCGTGACGTCGGCGCCGATACCGACCGCGATCTTGCAGGCATTCATACCGACGGTTCCGCCGCCGAGGATCACAACATGAGCCTTCGGGGTTCCGGGCACGCCCGCCAGAAGGATTCCTTCGCCGCCGAAACGCTTCTCAAGATACTTTGTACCTTCCTGGATGCTGAGACGACCGGCGATCTGGCTCATCGGTGCCAGAAGCGGAAGGCTCCGGTCTGTTTCCATAAGCGTCTCATAAGCGACGGTTTTTACTTTCCCTTTAAGGAGCGCTTCCGTCTGCTCCGGATCAGCCGCGAGATGCAGATAGGTATAAAGGATCATTCCATCGTGAAAAAGATTGTATTCCTCCGGAAGCGGCTCCTTGACCTTCACCATCATATCGCAGGCGTCCCATACGTCCTTCGCTGACGCTGTGAGCTCTGCACCCGCTGCAGCGTATTCCTCGTCCTGGAAACCGGATCCGACACCGGCACCGCACTCGACGAGCACCCTGTGGCCCGCATTTACATACGATTTCACATTATCCGGAGTCATCCCTACACGGAATTCGTTGTTCTTAATCTCTTTTACGCATCCTACTACCATGCAATCCTCCTTAAAAAGAGCCCTGCAGGGTTAAAGCTCCCCTGACAGGGCATTCGTGTACTGCTTCCCGGTTGCCCGGTCAATAAAGCGGACTATCGCGCTCCGCTTCGTTATTCAAAATCCCGTCCGATCTCCATCGCCTTCAGATTGAGTTCCAGGAGATCCGCGTGTCTTGCGGAAACGCACTTTCCGAGCGCGGTCTTTACGGTTTCCGCATCATATTCGCCGTAAGTCTCAAGCAGCTTTCCGACGAGAATCATGTTGGCAAGCGTCGGCGCGCCGTTTTCGCCGGCCAGCTTTGTTGCCGGTACATAGTATACATTCACGTCGTCGCGGTTCACTTTCCGCTCGATCAGAGAACTGTCAACTAAAATGGTGCCGCCCGGCTTGACGGCTGCCTCGTATTTATCGAGGGACGGCAGATTCATCGCAACCAGCACATCCGGATTCGAGATGATCGGAGCTCCTACCGGTTCATCGCTGATAATGACGCTGCAGTTTGCAGTGCCGCCGCGCATCTCCGGCCCGTAAGACGGAAGCCAGCTGACGTTCTTATCCTCGATCAGTCCCTTGTAAGCCAGCACTTTGCCGGAAAACAGAAGGCCCTGTCCGCCAAAGCCTGCGAAAAGATATTCTCTTGTCATTTCGCTTCCTCCTTTGCACCCGGAACGATCCCTGCGCTCCTGTCTTTATAGACGCCGAGCGGATAATACGGAATCATCGCCTCATCTACCCATTTGAGCGCCTTGGACGGTGTCATGCCCCAGTTCGTCGGGCAGGAAGAAATCACCTCTACCAGCGAAAAGCCCTTTCCTTCAATCTGGTTCTGGAACGCTTTTTTGATGGCTTTCTTCGCCGTTCTCACATTTTTCACGTTATTGACGGCAACGCGCTCAAGATATTCCGGTCCGTCCAGCATGGAAAGCATCTCGCATACCTTAACCGGATAACCGCACTGGGTAACGTCCCGGCCGTAGGGAGATGTCTGGGTAACCTGGCCCGGAAGAGACGTCGGTGCCATCTGGCCGCCGGTCATTCCGTAAATCGCGTTGTTGATGAAAATAACCGTGATATTCTCATTTCTCGCTGCTGCGTGAACCGTTTCGGCGGTTCCGATGGACGCGAGGTCACCGTCACCCTGATACGTGAATACGATCAGGTTTTCGGGATCGGCGCGCTTAACGCCTGTCGCGACAGCCGGAGCGCGGCCGTGAGCCGCCTCGATCATATCGCAGTTAAAATAGTCATATGCCATAACGGAGCATCCGACCGGCGCGATGCCGACGGTTCTTCCTTCGATTTCAAGCTCGTCAATCGCTTCCGCAACCAGTCTGTGCACGATTCCGTGCGTGCAGCCCGGACAGTAATGAAGCGGAATATCAACCAGTGCATGCGGTCTTTCAAATACTACCATATTCACTCACCTGCCTTTTCCGCTGCTTCTTTGATTGCAGCATAGACCTGTTCCGGAGACGGGATCATGCCTCCCACGCGGTAACAGAGCGAAACGGGAACCTTGCACTCCGTCGCAAGCTTGACGTCCTCGATCATCTGTCCCATGGAAAGCTCGACGCTGATGATCTGTTTTGCTGTTCCGATAACCTTCTTAAAGGTCTTTTCCGGGAACGGCCACAGTGTAATCGGACGGATAAGTCCCGCCTTGATGCCTTCGGCGCGGGCCGCGTTGACGGCGTTCTTCGCGACGCGGGCAGCGATTCCGAACGCGGCGATCACGATTTCCGCGTCATCAAGCATATATTCCTCTGCAAGAGCTTCTTTTTCAGCTATCTTCGCGTACTTCTCATATCTCTCGATATTCTTGATCTCAAGCACTTCCGGTGAAAGATACAGGGAGTTAACCACGTTGTGCTTACGCTTCATGCCGGTTCCGGTCGTAGCCCAGGGCTTTTCCGGAGCTTCTTTAATCTCGAAATCAAATGAGACCGGCTCCATCATCTGTCCGATGGTTCCGTCCGCGAGGATCATGGAGGTCATGCGGTATTCATCAGCGAGTTCAAAGCCCCTGATCGTCAGCTGGGCCATCTCCTGAACGGAGGCCGGAGCGAGAACGATCATGTGATAATCGCCGTGTCCGCCGCCGCGCGTCGCCTGAAAATAATCGGACTGGCTCGGCTGAATTCCGCCAAGTCCCGGACCGCCTCTCTGGCAGTTAACAACCAGCGCCGGAAGATCCGCGCCGGCAAGATAGGAAATTCCCTCGCTCTTCAGCGATATGCCCGGGCTGGAGGACGACGTCATGACGCGCTTGCCCGCGGAGGAAACGCCGTATACCATATTAATCGCCGCGATCTCACTTTCCGCCTGGAGGAAGGTTCCGCCGATCTTCGGCATTCTCTTCGCCATATATGCGGCGATTTCAGTCTGTGGGGTGATCGGATAACCGAAGTAATGACGGCAGCCGGCGAGGATCGCCGCCTCCGCGATTGCTTCATTTCCCTTCATTAATACTTTGTCTGCCACTTTTCCCACCTCACTTTTCTATCGTGATGATACAGTCCGGACACATCGTCGCGCAGGATGTGCATGCGATGCATGCAGCTTCATCGATGCACTCGGCAGGATGATGTCCCTTCTTGTTGATAGTTTCGACGGATAACTGAAGGATTTTCTTCGGACATGCCTCGACGCAAAGTCCGCATCCCTTGCATTCGTCCGTTCTGAACGTAAGCTTTGCCATATGACTTATCCTCCTCTTTGCTGGTTCCCGGATCACACAGGCCGTTTCTGCAGATGCATGGGAAACAGATTGCTAACTTTACCATAAAGAGCGGCAGCGACACTCTCTTCCGCGGTCGTGAGAACAAGCGGAAGCCCGGTGAGCTCGGTGATCTCTCTTACATACTGCTCCGATGACAGGACATCTTCCGGAACGGTTTCCGCCCCGAGATTGGAATTATTGATGATTCCTGAAAATTTCAGGGAAGCAGCCGTTTCGATCTCACGCAGAACCTCGACGGTCGACACAGCGTCCGGGGTCAGCGGCCGAAAACGGTTCACCACCAGAAACATATCATAGTTGTTTTCTTCGCGGATAGCGGGCGAAAGCCTCCCAAGAGCGTAGGCGCCGCGGTCATCTCCGCCCACGTCTACTATGCTCATCAATGACCTGTCGTCCACGATCGCGTACATTTCCTGCGGCAGCGCGGGAATATCCAGATTTGAGTTCGCGTATTCCGACACGATCAGCCGGATGCCCGCTTCATCAAATTCACGGCTGCTGTCCTTCGTCCTGAAGTACGGATTGACGATATCGAGATCCGCGACGGCGACATTTTCATACTGCTTTCGCAGATCCAGCGCCATGTTGACCGCGATATTCGTCTTTCCGCTGCCGTAGTGGCCGCAAAGAAGCGTTATTCTCTTATAATTCATATCGTATGATCTTTCCGCTCGTCGTCTTCGGAAGCTCATCACGGAACACGACGATTCTCGGATATTTGTACGGAGCTGTATGTTCCTTTACGTACTGCTGGATCTCCTTGACAAGCTCGTCGTTCCCTTCCTTTCCGGGAACAAGGACAATGCTTGCCTTGACGACCTGGCCTCTCACCTCGTCCTTGGCAGCGCTTACGCCGCACTCGAGGACGTACGGAAGCTCCATAAGCACGCTCTCGATCTCGAACGGGCCGATGCGGTATCCGGAAGACTTGATGACGTCGTCCTTACGTCCGACATACCAGAAGAATCCGTCCTCATCGCGCCACGCGAGATCGCCGGTATGATACCAGCCGTCCTTCCAGGTAGCCTTCGTCTCCTCCTCGTTCTGATAGTAACAGACCGCAAGACCGTAGGGTATGCCGTTCTTGATGCTGATGCAGATCTCGCCTTCCTCACCGGAAGCGACGGGTTTGCCGTCGTCTCCGAGAAGCTCCACCTGATAGATCGGAGCCGGTTTTCCCATGGAACCGATCTTATGCGGCGCGCCGACCATGTTGCCGATAATCATCGCGGATTCCGACTGGCCGAAGCCTTCCATGATGCGGAGTCCGGTTGCCTTCTCGAACTGGCGGTAAACCTCCGGGTTCAGAGCCTCGCCCGCCGTCGTCATATGCTTCACAGAGGAGAAATCGTATTTCGATATATCCTGCTTGATCATCATCCTCAGCATCGTAGGCGGAGCGCAGAAGCTTGTAATATGATGCTTCGCGAACATCGGCAGAATCTTCGAGGCGTCGAACCGGTCGAAGTCATAGACGAAGATCGCGCCTTCGGCCAGCCACTGTCCCCAGAGCTTGCCCCAGGCTGCTTTTGCCCAGCCGGTGTCTGATATTGTAAAATGAAGCCCGTTCGGATCGACCGTCTGCCAGTATTTTGCAGTATGGAAATGACCCAGCGGATACTTGTAATTGTGCGCCGCGATCTTCGGATAACCCGATGTTCCCGACGTGAAGTACATAAGCATGATATCATCGCCGCCCGGAGCGTTCTCCGTCCTGCGGTAACGGGAACTGTACATCTGATATTCATCGTCGAAGGATCTCCAGCCTTCCCTCTGCCCGTTCACGATAATCATGTTTTTCAGGCAATGGCAGTTTGATTCGGCGATCTCAACCTGATGAGCGGTATCTCCGTCAGCCGTGCAGAGAATCGATGTGATTCCTGCAGTCTTAAAGCGGTACTCCAGATCGTGGTCAAGCAGCTGGTTCGTCGCCGGAATCGCGATCGCTCCGATTTTAACAAGACCCATCATGGCGTACCAGAACTGATAGTGACGCTTCAGAATCAGCATCACGCGGTCGCCCTTCTTAATTCCGAGGGCTTTGAAATAATTCGCGCATCTGGCGGAGTTTTTCTTCACATCCTCGAACGTAATGCGGCGTTCCGTCTCGTCCCCGGAGATGTGCAGCATGGCCAGCTTTTCCGGTTCGCGCTTGGCCAGTTCGTCGACGATGTC
>CADBRO010000241.1 GCA_902797075.1 uncultured Lachnospiraceae bacterium | reverse complement strand
TTACCTAATCGGAGATTGAAAACCGCTTGATCGGCATAAACACTGGGGTTGTGGGTGTTTTTTACCCACTATCACCCCTGAAGAGCCGAAAATATGAGCAAATATTTAAAATGGCATATACTTTTTAAACGGTGAAAATTATAATTATCACAGGGATATAGCCCCTTATTTTTTTAATCCAGTATAAGTGAGTGCTCATTTATCGGGAATGCCCGTTTTACAAGAAATGAATTGTGATGTGAGACAGTAACGGAGGTTACTTCCGTATCGGCTGCTGTCACATTTACCGGCGTATCCGCGGCTGCTGATACCTCTTCAGCCACAGCACACAAGCACAGCTATGTCACGCGAAAAATCGCGCCGCGCTCCTTTCGTCCGGCGGGAAATATCTCCTCATGGATACCTATGAACCCTCGGGCGGCGATGGTCTGCTCGAATACCTGTCGTCAATTCATGTGAACTCTCTGGATCTTTATATCTCGCATTACCATTACGATCACATGGGAAATGCGGCGAAGCTCATCCGCAGCAGCATTCGCGTCAACCGTCTCTACCTGCCGGACGACGAGCATATCATGAAATATGAACTGAAGTGAAAATGTTAAAATTCACATTGTTGCACGTCCCTGACTTGTATGGTAATGGATAAGTGAGAAATTATTACTTATCCGGATCAGCCGGCGAGGAGGAAGGGATGAACATGAGAAAGGTAAAGAACACTGTTTTATTGCTTGCGGTTATGGCAGTGATCGCGCTGTTCCCGGTGACGGCAAGCGCATCAACAAACTGGAGAAAAGGCGGATTCAGCGGCGGAACAGCCTGGTCATCCTGGCAGTATGTCACTGCGGAAGAAAAACTTGATCTGTTCATGTTGCCTGCGAAACACTATTTTCCAAAGAACCCGACTCTTTATATTTACTGCTATAAGAGCGACGGTAAAAAGTACACGGCTAAAGACTCGATGAAAATCGAGATCTACAGCACAAGGACAGGCAAGAGCGTTTATTCGGGTATTATAAAATCCGGGCAGAAGATCAAGCTGAAGGCATATAAAGGCAACCTCGATGCAGGATATTGGGGCGAAGAAGGATTGAAGCAGCTTAGGAAAGACAATACATGGAAGATCCGCATCCGCCGTTATACAAAAGACAAGCCGATCAAATGGTGGGCTATAAAAGCCGTAAACGGCACGTGGTAATAAGCCTCCGGCGGATCGAAGAGGAAAGCGCACAGATGCGCCGCGCGGTCAAAGAGGCGCGATTTACTTTCGGGCATCCCGTATACAAAGGGATGCTCTTTTTGTGATAGAATTGAACCCGGCACTTTCAAGGGAGCTCCCCATGAACCAAAAAGGCTTTGATTACGACACAGCCGTTCTTGCGTGGGAAACAAACATCCTGCGCCAGAGAATCAAATACTCCGACACGCCTCCCGGGATCAGCGATTCCGGGACTGCTTCAGCGCTTCAGGCTGCCCTTGCGAAAAAGACCGAAGAAGCAGGCTCTTCCTCTCTGCCAATGCTCCTTGGAGAAACCGCGCTGTCTAAAGAGCCATTTGCCGGAAGAGAGCGGGAACTGCAGCACATCGCGCATATCTTTGAAAATGGCGCCGGCCCCGCGATCATCTGCGGAATCGGCGGCATCGGGAAAACCGCGCTCGTGAAAGCCTATGCGCTGAAAAACAAGGACCGTTACAGCCGCATTTTCTTCCTGACCCATGAGGGGAGCCTCGAGCGGCTGATCTCAAATGACAGCACCATCCGCATCAAAGATATGGAATACAGAGCGGATATCTATAAAACCCGCCGCCGCTATGCCAATGCAAAGCTTAAGGTTCTTAAGCGCATCCTGTCTGCTGAAAAAGCCCTTATCATCATTGACGACTGGAACCGCCCGGAGGGAAAGCTCGAGGAGGAAGTTCTGTCGCTTCCGTGCGATATCATTGTCACAACGCGCCTTGCGCCGGAGCTCTGGAGCAGCGGGAGCGCATTTTTGCTGAAGGAACTTGCGACGGGGAAGGAATGGGAAGAATTCTATCAGCTGTATGCAGCACCTGTAGATGACGCTGCGGATAAAGAGCAGAAAAAGCTCTTTGAAGCCCGCCGCCGTGAGGTAAACGGCCACATTCTCAGCATGAAGCTCTTTACAGCGGAAATGAATTCGGGCAGAACTCTCCGGATAAAGCCTGTTAAAACAGAAATGAGTACGAGCAGTTCACATCCCGAAAAGCCCGCACAGCAGCCGACCGGAGATCCCGTCGCGTTAGGACGAAACCCAAGCAAAGACAGTCTCCTCGACCGGTTTACCCTCAAAAAGCAGGAGCTTGATGCCCTGATCTTTACGCGAATGTACGGAAGGACTCCGGACCAGTCAGATATTCTAAAAATCCGCTACTGGCGGACAGGAAGGCATATCCCGTCAAAACGGGAGGAATGCCTGCGGTTCGGAGAAGCCATGGAGCTTTCGGCTCGAGAGATGCAGTATCTCATGCAGGTGTATTTCGACCGGTGCGACCTGTGTTTTTCGCGGGATGAAATCCGGCATCCGAAGCCAAGCGAACGAAACGAAATTTATCGGAAGCGCATCGAGCTTATGCACTCTCTTATAGAGGAATATCTGGAGCGGATACATCCGGAGCGGATGCTGCGGGCGGGAGTGAAGTCCCAAAGCCTTGAGAAGGATCTGCGTTATCTCTACTTTGCGGACAGCCTTCTATATACGGAAAACCGCTCTGCCTCCGACCGTACCGCAAGCTTTTCCTATGACGCCGAATTCAGACGCATTCTGCGGCTTGAAGGTGAGATTCCGCGGCGCACGATGCTGCGGCACATGATTCTGCTCGGAAATCCGTTCCTGAACAGAAGACTTCTCACAGAAAGGCTGGAGAACCTTGGTTACTGCGGTCTTCATGCTGATCACACGGGAGTAAAGGAAGAGCGGATCGACGCATTTCTGATTGATCTTCTTGCGCTATACGAAAAAACTTGCAGGGGATGTGATCCGCAGGGATGTGCCGCATGGCTCACCGGGGCTCTTCGGATCGCAGACAGGTATTTTCTTCAGAAAGGGGAGAACGGCCTTCGCTTTATGCACTTTAAGGCGCAGGACAGTATGTGAATTGTCAGCCCATATACCAAAGAACCTACGATTTGGGAATTCCATATTCCCGTTTCATTGCCTCAGATGATATGATCCACTGCTTGCCGAATTTGCAGACATCCTGACCGTTAATCAGTTTGCCATAAGCGATTGCCTTTCTGAGGGTGCTCTCACTAAGCCCCCAGATTTGAGTGGCATCACTGAGAGCGATGAGACCGTCAAATGGAGTGGAAACTGTTTTGCCATTGAAAAATAGTTCATCACAGGCTATATCAATCTCGTCATTCCAGACGACCCCATAGCCGCCGGTATCGACGGAAGCAGAATAGTATAATTCAGGATGTGCCTTTAGCGGCGAAAACATAGAATATTTTTCAAATAGTGGTTTCATATCATAATGCTTGGTTACTCCTTCGGCGAACTGTACACTCAATATGAAATCAGATAAAGGTGTAATGTTTTTAATCTTGTGAAACATCGGATACCTCCTTACTCGAGGGGCTTGAGAGAACGGAATTCCTGACTGTTCCAAATAGCCATGAGATCATCTCTGTTGAGATCTGTCCATTCTCTGACCATGGCAAGAGCTTTTGGCGGTAGATGGCCATCAAGTATTTTGCCATCCTGAATGGCGATTTCAGCAACATCATCTCCGTAGATTGCATGAATGTGCGGCGGATTATGTTCGGCCTGGATAAAATACATTCGGATAACGATACCATAAAATCTTGAGATTACAGGCATAACAGTATGCTCCTTTCATACATATATTATCACGATATCGTGATAAATGCAAGGCTTATGTTATACAGGTAATTCTGAAAAGAAGACAAAAAAGTATATACCAAAATATCTATTTACATGCTCAATTTTGTGATTATAGCCAAAAATAGACGGTTAAATTCGATCAAAATGACAAATCATCACAACATAATTGACTTTTCAGTACCGCAAGGCTATGATGAAACTACAGTTAATCGATT
>CADBRO010000240.1 GCA_902797075.1 uncultured Lachnospiraceae bacterium | reverse complement strand
CTTTTAGTGGGTCCCGACAGCACCCTGCGGACCTACTGTTTTTCATCTTGCTTCTTTTAGTGGGTCCCGACAGCACCCTGCAGACCCCGGCAGGCCCCTGCAGCCCCCAACACCCGTCGGCAGCCCCCCGGCAGCCCCACTAGAATTCATCTTACTTGTTCCAGTAGGTCCAGGAACCCGTTTTAAACGAAATATGAAAATCGGATGGGCAGGCCATCGACCTGTCCATCCGATTTCCGCTCTTTCCACGGGTAATTACTGCTGCTCTGCAAGCCATGCGTCGAGCTGTGTCTGATAGCACTCAACGATCTTGCCGATGCCCGCTGCTTCAAGCTTTCCGTTCATTTCATCGAGAGTTGCTTCCCAGTCGCCGCTGCTTCCGGAAGAAAGCTGCTTTCTGTACTGTTCGATAATGCCGAAGCAGGATGTGATCTCGGTAGAAACTTCGGATGTATCCGCATTGAAGCCCATGTACGGTGAGAATACCAGGCCATTCTGGAATTCCTGCTGTACGTCGCGGAGGTCAGCGCCGCTGCCGTCCCACGGAATTGTGATGAACTGGTTGCCGTTCAGATAGTCGCCCATGTGATAAGCTACGCTGTCGCTGGTAACGCCTTCCGGATATACGGCTTCTCCGTCCTTCTCAACCCAGTCACGTCCTTCAACGCCCCATGCGAGGAGGTTTTCAATGTCAGCATTTGTGAAAAGAAGGTTCAGGAACTTCACTGCTGCTTCCGGATCGGTAGCGCTGACCGGAACAGCGAATCCGAACTTATGTGTTGTATCAGAACCGCAGACGGAATCAGTTATTTTCACATAAGTAAGGTCAAAGCCGCAGATTGCTTCCGAGAGCTCTTCTCCGCCAAGTTCCGCGGAAGAGATCGTCGAGAAAACTGTTCCTGCCTTGATGAGGTTGACGTTGTATTCCTGAGAAACAGCGGCATCTTTGTAGATGAGGCCTTCATCATAGAACTTCTGCGCGCGTTCAACTTCCTTCCTGTAATCGTCGGATCCGTAGTAGCTGAGCACGTGTCCTTCCTTATCAGAAGCGATCAGGGAATTGGTGTCGCCAAGGCTGTCAAAGCCGGTGCCGTTCGCGAAGACATCGTCTCCCGTGAAATACGGGCTGACTGCGAGTGTGGATCCGTTCACGTCGCAGTTTCCGACGCCTGCATAATCCGTCTTATCAACGACTTCCTTCAGGATCTCTTCATACTCGGTCCAGGTGGTCATGTTCTGAGCCTTCTCAAGGAGACCAAGCTCTTCAAGGACGTCTGTTCTCATAATAATATAGAGAGTGGAGCCGAGGACACGGTTGCTGGCCACGCCGTAGATGCTGCCGTCCGGATCCGTCGTTCCGTTGATCAGATCGCCGAGTGCCTCCGTGACGCCTTCGCCGTACTCTTCGAGCAGGTCGCTGATATCAAGCAGCTGTCCCTGATTCTTGAATGAAAGATAACCGGATCCCGGAATCGGTGTGTACATCAGAAGGTCAAGTTTGCTGTTTGCCTGAATTTCCATCGGGACCTGCGTTGCATAAGCGCCCGGATCATAGAAATCCATGTCGACGTGAACCCCGATCTCCTTTTCCGTAATCTCATTGATCTTTTCTACGAGCGGATCGGTAACCGAAGGATCGAGAGGCATCGTGACGAGCCAGGACACTTTGATCTCATCGTAGTCTTCGTCTTCATCCGCCAGTACCGGAAGGCTGAACGACGCAAATGACGTAACGACGAGTGCTGTCGCAAGCAAAGCCGAAAGCAGTTTCTTTTTCATTGTTTTCCTCCTTGAAGTAATAGTGGTTTATTGTAGCTTTATTTAAGAGACGGATCCTGGTTATGCGCTCCGGCAGACAGTGCTCCATCCTTTATATAAACACTCTTTTATTTGAATTCCTTTACATAGGAATCTTCCTTAGTATAAGGTTTCCACCCCTTGCACGTTCCGCCGTTCGGATCGCCCGTCTTCATGAAATTCGTCCAGGCGTCGACCATTTCCTCGCTGATCGCATAGTCGTGTTCGTCAAGCGGTCTCCAGCATCTGCCGAGCGTGCCGAAACTATACCAGACCTCAGCGGTATGGAATGCCGGCACAGTCTTGCCGTCCTCATCAGGCATATCTCTCGAGAACAGATAGCAGTAACTGTTCGGTGCGCCGAGCTCCTCCTGACGCCTGCAGAACGCCTCCGCTTCAGAAAGAATCAGTCCCGCCCTGCCGGCAGCACGGTCTTCGTCGGTCGTCCAGAGATCATCGACGACGCAGCCCGTCATATACGGAATTTTCGGCGTTTCTCCGTCGGCAAGAACCTCACGCACATTTTTGGTCAGCACAACGCCGTCCACGTTCGGAACGATCATAAGGCCGCCCGCCCCGGCTTCTCCGCCGCTCTGCATCTGCTTAAGGAACATCTCCCCGTCAAACTGTCCTTTTGCCGCCTTGATTGTATCGGCCGGCAGCGCCATCAGTTCTTCAAGATTCTTCGCCTTCGTGATTTCGACGACCCGCTTTCCGAACTCTTCCTCTTCCGCGAGAGTCGGCGTCGCAAGCTGCTTCGTGGTCACCACGGTCCCGCTCTGGAGAATCGCTTTCGCAATCATGCCCTTCGTGAGCGGCGATGAAATCAGAACCTGGGTGCTCATGCATCCCGCAGACTGTCCGAATACGGTGATATTGTCCGGGTCGCCGCCGAATGCGGCGATGTTTTCCCTCACCCACCGAAGCGCCGCGATCTGATCGTAGATTCCGTAATTTCCGGAAATGCCGTCCGGTTCCTCCGCGTCAAGCCACGGATGCGCGAGGAAGCCGAGACCGCCGCAGCGGTACTCAATCGTGACGAGGATCACGCCCTTCTTCGCGTAAGCTTCCCCGCCGAACTCGATCTCGCTGCTGTAGCCGCCGCCGAAGCCGCCGCCGTGAATCCAGAACGCCACCGGCAGCTTTTCATCAGCGGATTCCGCCGGTGTCCAGATATTAAGGTTGAGGCAGTCCTCGCTCATTTCACGGATATATTCCGGATCGCTGTAAAACTCCTTGTAGTACAGCGCTCCCCAGGGTTCATTTCCGGTCGGCAGATCCTGAACCGTGATGTTGCCGAAGGATTTGCACGGAAGCACGCCGTCCCAGGGATCCGCCTCCACGGGACGCTTCCACCTCAGCTCGCCGGCAGGCGGCTTCGCGTAGGGTATATTCTTGAAAATGAGGCAGCTGTCGCCCTTTACGCCTTCAACCAAACCCTTCTTCGTCTTAATAATTGTGTCCATACTCGATTTTTTCTCCTATAAAAAATGGCAGTGGAAATAAATCCCATTGCCATTTTTTCTGTTTTATTCCTTCACGCCGCCCATCGCGATACCTGCGATGAACGCTTTCTGGAAGAACGGATATGCGATCATGACCGGGATAACACCGATTACCGCCATACACATGCGGATCGAGTTGCCGGGCATCTTCGCGACCGCCTCGCCCGCTGCAGCCGTATTCGACATCGAAGCCAGCGCGCTTATGTTGTCGATGATACTCTTTAAGAGCTGCTGCAGAGAGTACAGGTTCGTATTGCTGATATAGTACAGACCGTTGGTCCAGTCATTCCAGTATCCGAGAGCGACCATAAGGCCGATCGTCGCGAGAATCGGAAGCGACAGCGGAAGCACGATCCGGAAATAGATCAGCAGCTCGCCCGCTCCGTCGATCTTCGCCGCTTCGACGAGAGCCGGATGGATATTGGAACTGAAGTTGTTTTTGTACAGAATAATATAGAAGCCGTTCATGATCAGAGTCGGGAAAATCAGACCCCAGATCGTGTTCTTCACGTGGAAAAGCTGCGTCCACATGATGTAGGACGGAACGATACCGCCGTTAAACAGCATCGTAAAGAACACAAGGAAAGTCAGGATCTTTGCCCTCTTGTAGTCTTTTCTCGACAGAACCCATGCGAGCATGGGACCGATCAGAAGCGAAATGATGGTACCCACTACCGTGATGAGGATCGTAACGCCGTAGGATTTAAAAATCTTCGTCGCGTTGGAGCTCATCAGATACTGATACGCGTAGGTTGAAAACTGCTTCGGAATAAATGCATAACCTTCCCTGATCAGCGCATTTTCATCCGTAAGTGAGGATGAAACCAGAAGGATAAACGGCAGGATCGCACACGCCGCGCATACGGAAAGGATGATGATAACAAGGGCTTCAAACCGCTTGTCCGACGAACTTCTTACACTTGAATCTTCCATCTCTCTTCCTCCTTTCTTTTAGAACAGCGCATTTTCCTTGTCGTGACGGCGGACAATCATGTTGACCACGAAGACAAGGATGAATCCGACAACTGCCTGGTACGTACTGGCTGCCGACGATACGGAAATATTGTTCATCGTCATGAGCATTCGGTACACGTAGGTATCAACCGTGTTGGTCACGTCATACAGAGCGCCCGAGTTAAGCGGGACCTGATAGAACAGACCGAAATCGGAATAGAAAATACGTCCGACCTGAAGCATCGTCAGCGTGATAATCGTGGGCTTCAGAAGCGGAAGCGTTACATAACGGAGCTGCTGCCATTTCGAGCATCCGTCGACCTTGGCGGCCTCGAGCACGCTCTTGTCAATTCCTACGATTGAGCTGAGGAAAATGATGCCGTTATAGCCGATCTGCTTCCAGATGAAAATGAAGACAAGGATGAACGGCCAGTATCTTTTCTCGGAGTAGAAATTGATGGAGTTCGCTTCGCCGAGGATGTGGTTTACGAGACCGGTCTCATTGCTGAGGAACGCGTACACGATATATGCCACGATAACGTAGGAAATCAGCTGCGGCAGAAGAATACTTGTCTGGAAGAATTTCTGCAGAAGGCTGTTCGTTACGCCTGCGAGGCAGATACCGACGACGACGCCGGTAAGGATACCGAGGACAATGAACACCAGGTTGTAAAGAAGTGTGTTTCTCGTAATAATCCAGGCGTTGCTCGTGAAGAAATTTCCGTTGCTCTGGAAGAGCATCTTGAAGTTGTCAAACCCTACCCAGGGGCTTGCGAGGATTCCCTTGCTGTAGTCGATCTTCTTGAACGCAATTGCGATACCAACCATGGGAATATAGTTGTTGATGACGAAATACAGCATGCCCGGAATCGCCATAAAGTCGAGCGTGGATATGACCTTGTTCTTATGCAGAACGATCAGCGTCCTGATCAGCACGTAGAAGGCAAGCACCACCATGATGATGCTTCCGTACATAATATGAACTCTCTTCGCCTTCTTAAGCGTTCCCGCGATGCCGGACGCCAGATAAAGATTCATGGCGATCACAAGAATCGACGCGATTGACGCGATTCCCGCGAAAAGGTTCCTGGTCTCCTTAATGCACATAAGCGCACAGATAACGATCAGGATGCTGCAGATGAGCAAAAGGATCAATCCGAAATTACCGGCCCCGTAAGCCACCTTTCCGTCCTCGGACGCAAAGCCTTTAAGAAGATCCATTCCGGTTACGGTGTAATTGACCTTCTTGTAGCGGTATCCGACAAACGGAAGGAAAAACGCGATCGTCATGACGATCGAAGCGAGAAGCACATCAGGCAGACCGGATATGCGTTTCTTTTCTTTCATTTTCCCCCTCCAAAACAGGGTAGAGCGAGGCGTCAGCCGATGGCTCTGCCCTTCTCGCGAGCCGCGCGCTGCCAAAGGCATGAAGTCCTTACGCGGCTCTGTGAATGATACAGGCGGCGATAATAAAACCGCCGCCCGTTATAATCATGATTGTTTCAGTTCAGCATCCGTATACTTATGCGTTTTCAGCAAGCCATGAGTCAAGCTGTCCCTGATATGCCTCAACGAGCTGATCGATGCCGGCTGCCTTCAGTCTGTCGATGAAGTCTGCATAAACAGCTTCCCAGTCGCTTGCAGCGCCGGAGTCAAGCTGCGGATGATACTGGTTGCAGACGTCGTGGCAGGCCGTAACGATGTTCTCAAGGCCGGTGTTGTCAACGGAGAAGCCCATGTACTTGGAAACTTCAGCTTCCTCAAGAGACTTCTGCTGCAGTTCACGGATATCTGTAGAATCGCCTTCCCACGGAATCGTGATGTTGCGGTTGCCATAGAGGAAGTCAGATGTGTGATAGCCGACGTTATCAGCATTCACGCCTTCCGGATAAGTAGCCATGCCGTCTTCGTTGCGTTCCCAGTTCACACCTTCAACGCCCCATGAAAGGATGTTGTTGAGGTCTTCGCTGAGGAACAGGTAGTTGAGGTATCTGACAGCCGCTTCCGGTTCAGTAGCCGTAACAGGAACTGCATAACCGAACTTGGTTGTGCTGGATGTGCCGATCTTCGCGTATGTGATGGTCTTTTCAATCAGCTCGTAGCCTGTAGCTGCCTGAGAAGCCTCAAGAGAGCCGACTTCTGCTGAACGGATTTCCGCAAATCCGGATCCGGCCTTAACAAGCGTATCGGAGAAATCCTGTGTCGTCTGAGCATCTTTGTAAATGATGCCGTCCTGATACCACTGTGCAGAACGGGCAGCCATTTCCTTGTAATCCTCGGTCTCATAGTAGCTGAGAACCTTGTCCGTCTCCGGATCTACAAGAACCATGTTGTAGCCGTCGCCGATTCCGTCATACCAGTAAGCGTCAGCGAAGTTGTCGCCGTGAGCCATGAACGGTCTCGGATAAAGGACTGTGCCTTCAGCGTCGGTATTAACAAAGCCTGCCATGCCGCTGGACTCAGCGATCTTCTTTGCAGCTTCGCCAAGTTCCGTCCATGTAGTTGCATTTACGATGTCTTCCGTCACGCCGGCTGCGTCCGCGAG
>CADBRO010000239.1 GCA_902797075.1 uncultured Lachnospiraceae bacterium | reverse complement strand
GAGCGTCAGCGTTGAGCTCGACGTCAGAACGAGGGATGAAAGCGTGGACATGGAGGCGGAAAGCACGAGAATGATAACCAGTGCAATCAGAATATCCGGAAGGCCGGAAAGCATCGTCGGTACGATGGAGTCAAAACCGTTGGCCGCAACATCCTCCGGCGTCGTGAAAAGACGTCCGAAGCCGCCGAGGAAATAGCATCCGCCCGCGACGATCACTGCGAAGCAGGTGGACACGATGGTTCCGGTGCTGATGGATTTCTCGCTCTTAATCGCGTAGAATTTCTGCACCATCTGCGGGAGTCCCCACGTTCCGAGAGACGTCAGAAGAACGACTCCGAGGAGTCCTACGGGATCCGGTCCGAAAAACGAAGCGAACATGCCCGGAACCTCCGTAACGGAAGAATCAGCGACCAGCGCCATTCCCTCGTAGGCGGCAAAGAATCCTCCGCGGCTTCCGAGTACCGCGACGATGACAGCGACGATGACGACGAGCATGACACAGCCCTGCACGAAGTCATTGATGGCCGTCGCCATATAGCCGCCTGCTATGACGTAAATTCCGGTCAGGATCGCCATCACAATGACACAGACGGAATAGTCGATGTTGAACGCCATTTTGAAAATTCTGGATAATCCGTTGTACAGGGACGCTGTATACGGAATCAGGAAAATAAACGTAATTACGGACGCCGCGATCCGAAGGGACGAACTGTTAAAGCGCTTACCGAAGAAATCCGGCATCGTCGCGGAGTTGAGATGCTGCGTCATGATTCTCGTTCTTCTTCCCAGCACCACCCAGGCAAGAAGGGACCCGAGGAAAGCATTTCCGAGGCCTGCCCACGTGGCAGCAATTCCGTACTTCCATCCGAACTGTCCCGCGTAGCCGACAAAAATAACCGCCGAAAAATAAGAGGTTCCGTAGGCAAATGCGGTAAGCCACGGACCGACCGATCTCCCTCCGAGCACAAAGCCGTTTACGTCGGTCGAGTGCCTTCTGCAGTAGAGACCGATGCCGATCATAACTGAGAAAAATACGATGAGCATGAAGATTTTAATAGCCATAATGCGATACTCCTTTACACTTTCGCTTTAACCTATTGAAGTTTAACGCGTCGAAGTGTAAAAGTCAACAAAAAAATTGATTTTTCGCATGATTTAAATCAATCACCTGATCCGCGCGTAATACGCCAGGATTCCGGCCGCTGTTTTGGCATCCCGGATCGTTCCGTCAAAGATCATCTGAAGGAGCTCGTCCAGGCTTCTCATCTCCGCTGAGATCGATTCCTCCTCGTCAAGGGACTGCTTTCCCGTGTATTCAAGCTCATCTGCGAGCCAGATATCGGTGGCTTCGTCACACCAGGCAGGCGCGGAATCGACAGAAAGAAGATACTCCATCTTCCCTGCCTTCCAGCCGGTTTCTTCCAGAAGCTCGCGATACGCGGTCTGATCCGTGTTCTCGCCGCCGTCTCTTGCTCCTGCCGGCAGCTCCAGCGTCTCTCTCCCCACAACGGGCCGCATCTGCCGGATGACGAGAATTCTCCCGTCGGGAAGGACCGGTACGGCGCAGGCTCCGCCGCCCTTCTTGTGGTGAACTTCATCCCACAGCGCTGTTCCTCCATCGGGTAATTCAACGGTATCCCGGTAGAACTCCAGAATCGATCCTTCATATACTTTTTCGCGGTTAAGTCTTCTCAGCATGAATATATTCCCTCAGCTTGCGGCAGATGGTTTCTTCATCCGGAGGGCAGCCTCCGATGCAGAAATCAAACTTAGAAGTACAGTTCCCGATCCCGAGCTTACCGCTCTTTCCCCGCATACCCTGACCGATCCCGATCCTTGTATCCAGGGCGGACAGCAGCCCCTCGCTTTTCAGCTGTTCCAGCGCGCCTATCAGCGAGGCGTAGCACGCGCTGCACGAATCCACTTCCTCTACGGCATAGGATACCTCAAGGATTCTTCGTCTGATTTCACCCTGTGACGGTTCCTCGTCCTCAGTAAGACTTATGATTTCCGCAAGTCCCAGATCAGCGGATCCCACGCCGAGCTGTTCCGCAAGCCTCACATAGGGGACGTCATCCGGAGTATAACCCAGCAGGAAACACGCGTAACTGTCCAGCATCACCGGATCTACGCACGCCATGATACAGTTCTTTACCACAGGATTTCCGCCTTCTTCGAAATCAAGATCGCCGCAGATGTGGTCACAGACGATAAAGTCCTGCCTGATTGCCTTCTGAAGATGGGCGATGGGTTTGTGAAGGCCAAGACGGTGAAATCTGCTTTTTTCGCGGTTTGGAATCAGCCCCTTCAGGTTTTTCAGCGCACAGGTCATCTTCGTCTGGCAATGTCCTTTGAGAACCGGCACATTGATCAGAAAATCGATTTCTGAAGCCGTATCCGTAATTGCAAGCTTCATCCCGCCGCAGTCTTCTTCATGCCAGGTATCCTTCTGGGTATCGATGAGAGGAACTCCGTACTGCCGGGAAAGCGCATTGTAGCCGCAGTATTCGAAGGCCTCTTCGGTCCGGTCCCCGACCCAGGAGCCCTCGGCTATCACGATGTTCGAAAACCGGTTTTCCTGCAGGTATTCGATAATACCGGAGACAATCTCAGGGTGGGTCGTCGCGCCGTACATGGCAGGCACCGCACACACAAGGTTCGGTTTGATTCCGATCAGCCTGTCCCTGTCCCCGATCCGGGATGCCAGGGCGCACTTATCGAGCAGTATCTTCGTGTTCTCTTTGAAATCCGTTCCGTAGATTTTGATGATCTGATTCTGCTTCATCCTATTAATACTCCGCGTATACAACCTGCTGAAGCGGTCAATCGCAATCCGCTTCGCAGCTAAAAAAAAAGAAAGCCCCGAACCGCCAATCCAGGCAATCCGGAACCCTCCCTCGAGCGCGAGACGGGGATCGAACCCGCGACCCCCACCTTGGCAAGGTGGTGCTCCACCGCTGAG